>JBDTSA010000036.1:0-9937 GCA_039931335.1 Acidobacteriota bacterium | reverse complement strand
CGATACCGACTTGCTTGCAAGGTCCGTATCCAACCGCTGCCATGTAACAAACTTGCGATTGTTCGATTGAAAGAAAACGATGTCCGACGGGACCTGCAACTCGACTTGCCGTCCGAAGAGCCATCCGGCGGGTGCCGGCGAAACCGACGGATCAAGACGAACCTGATACCAGACGTCGTATTTCTCATCGAGCTTTTCGGGCTCGCCCGCTTCGCGAGCTGCTTCGATCTCTTCGTTCCGAGTTCTTTTAGTCTGCTTCTGTTCGCCCTTCGCGGCGTCGTCGACATCCGCGACTTCCTGCTTCGGTACAAACTTCCAGTCCATGATCTCGAACGTCGAGCCATTCGCGAGCTTGAACAAAATATTCTCCGGACTCATATCCGACACGAGACGCAGATTCGAAGCGGCGCGAAGTTGGCCGGCAGCTTGCGGTGGCACGTCTTTGAACTCCTCGGCAAGTTTCTTGGATTTTTCCAGTACATCGCTCGTGATGACATGCTGAGCCTCGATCCATCCCTCTGTCTTCACTTCGTCACGTGCACGAACCCGGTACCAAAGGATTTTTTCGAAATCGACCTGGTCGATGACATCCAAACGATCGCCCCGCTTTACCTCAAGCAGGTCTGCAGCAACGACAGCGTATGAAGTCCGGATCTGCGCGGTCTTCGAGATTACCGTCGCCGTGTCGGCCAGACCGACTATGTTCGACACGCCGCTGACCGCCTGATCGACAACGCCGCAGCCTGGCAAAACTACGATCGAGACGAGGAGGATGAAAACAATGACTGCTTTAACTCTCATTTGGATGTTCCGGACAATTTCCGCCAATTATTATAACCCAGCTTATCGAGCATGGCCTTCTGACTGCCCTTGAGTTTTTCTTTTACACGGAGCGTCGTAATCGGCCCGGCGTCCATATCTTCGATGCCAGAGGCGGCGAGCTCTTTGGTCCAATCGATCTTGTCGGCACCGGCGACGTATTTTTCGACGATCGAGGACATCCCAGGTCGAGCCTTCATGATTTGAATAACCGCGTCATTCCCGTCCATCGGTGCGGCCTGTCTCCCGTGAGTTCGATAGAGCTCCCTCAATACATCCTCAATCGACGCGGGTCCTTTCGACTGCTCCATTATCGCGAGATCGGCCAGAAATGCGACGAGCATTCCACGAGCATAGACCTGAGTATTCGATCCTCCGAAACGATTTCTTGACGCTTGTACCAGCGAGATCCTTTGCGATTGTGCACCGTCGATCGTATGGGCCCGCGAAAGCGTATCGAGGAAGTCCTCAAAGCGGATCCTGTTCAGTGCGACGGCGAGCTTGAGTGATTCGTACAAAGCGAATCCCTCGTAAAACCAATCGTAGTTTCCTGTTAGATTTAGTCTGTTCGGGATCCAAAGATGAAACAACTCATGCCTCAGTTGTTCGTGCAAACGCTGGAGTGACTGCGTTTTGAACGGCATGTCCGAGGAGACAATGATGACGCTCCCGCCTCGCGTTTCGGCCTCCCACGCGCCGTGTGAGACGGGCAGAGGAAACCTAACGATTCCAACCTGTACATTCGGTAGCGGCTCGACGTCTCGAAAAAGTTTCTGATATTGAACGAGAAGATCGGCAACCATCGTCGTGGAATCGGAGTCTGCAAATAGCCACTCACCCGATACATTGCACTGCGCGGATTGCTTGTACCTAAAAGTCTTTTCCGCCCTCCAGCCCGAGCCGACAAAGAAGACCGAATTCTCAGGATCGCTGGTTGTGAATCGGCCGTCCTCTTCTTGCATTTCAGACGAGTGGATTGCGAAAATGCTCGGCCCGTTTAGGAATCTGATCGAGATCGGCCCTTTTGTGAGCTGTGGCAAAAGGTCGGCTCCCATAAGGATTCCAACATCCTTCGCGAACCAGGATACGTGCGCACTGGAGGTTTGAGACTTCATCGGCGAGAGATCAAGTTCATAACTGACCGAGTCGAAGTCGCTCTCTGAAACGTACTCACCATCACCAAGTCGCCTAATCGCGAGAGATGCTGAGCCCTGCCGAACCTGCACGCCCGAGATCCGGTCGGACAACTTATCGACTCCGGCGATCGATTTCAGAAACGACAAGTTTCTACGGCTTCCGGTTTGAGCCTCGATTTTCACGACGGGCAGATTACCCAGATCGATCACCACTTCACTTTCGCGAACCTGCCCAGTTACACTTAGCGAGAAAAGACTCAAGAAAACCGATATGTAAATCTTTCGCGAAAAGAGTTGAAAGGGCTTTGACATCGAAAATGACTCGGAACTAAACTAGTTCCTTGCTCGTAGGTGTTCTAGACTCCACTGAGGATAGATAATTTCATGAGTCTTATCAAAATCGTAATCTACGCCCTTGTATTCGTGCTGAGCCTTCTTTTCCTGGGACGCTTCTTTTTCTAGACGTCGCCCCGGCATGAAGTGTTGTCCCGCTGCCTTCGAAGTAAGCAGCGAAATATTTTTTTATTTGGTCCAGTGAGCGGTCGTGTCCGGCCGCTTTTTCTCTTTTATGAGCGAGTTTCGAAAGATAAAGCGTGCGCTGATCAGTCTATCCGACAAGACCGGTGCGGTGGAGTTTGCGAAAAGCCTTACGGATCTTGGTATCGAAATCATCTCCACCGGCGGCACCGCGAAAGCACTTCGCGACGCGGGCTTGAAAATCACAGACGTCTCCGAGGTCACTGGTTTCCCGGAGATGATGGACGGCCGCGTAAAAACGCTGCATCCAAAGATCCACGGCGCCTTCCTCGCGGTTCGCGACAATCCGTCACACGTCGCGGCAATGAATGAGCATGGCATTGAGCCGATCGACATGGTCGTTGTGAATCTCTACCCGTTCGAAGAGACGGTCGGCAAAGCAAACGTGTCTCTCGAAGAGGCGGTCGAGAACATCGACATCGGCGGACCGGCGATGATACGTTCGGCGTCGAAGAACTGGCGTGACGTGGCGATCGTTACCGACCCCGCGCTGTATGACGGATTGACTGAAGAGATGAACGCGAACGACGGCTCCTTGTCGCTGGAAACACGACAACGCCTTGCGGTTCTCGCTTACACGCGAACCGCGAGCTACGATCTCGCCATCTCGTCATATCTCGCCAAGCAGCTCCCACTAGACGAGCTCGATCTGTTGGAGCCTTTGAATCCACTCAAAAACCTTACATTCATTGAGTCCAGTGATATTTCTGCGGCTAATGACGAAAACGAGGAACAACTACCCGCGAGCGTCGAGATAGAACTCGCGAAAGTCACTGATCTTCGATACGGAGAAAACCCGCATCAAAAGGCGGCCCTCTACACGAGCGGCGAGCGCACCGGCATTGCGAACGCCGCACAGCTCCACGGCAAAGAGAGGTCGTTCAATAACTACGTCGATGCCGAAGCCGCATGGAACTTGGTTCAAGATTTTGATGAGACCGCGGTCGCGATAATCAAACACACGAATCCGTCGGGCGTTGGCATCGGCGAAACAAACGACGAAGCCTATCGTCGAGCGCTTTCGACCGACCCGGTCTCGGCTTTTGGCGGAATTGTCGCGTTCAACACTCGAGTAGATGCGAAGGTCGCGGCGGCAGTCATCGAAGTATTCTCAGAAGTCATAGTCGCACCTGATTACGATGCCGAAGCGATGGAGATTTTTCGAAGCAAGAAAAACTTGCGGGTCCTGAAGCTTCGAACGAACTGCGAACCGCGAACAACAATCGAGTACAAACAGATCTCCGGCGGCTTTCTCGTCCAGGATGCTGATACGCACAAGGTGACTGCGGATGAACTAAAGGTAGTTTCCAAACGCGAGCCGACCGAAGCAGAGCTACGTTCGATGCTCCTTGCCTGGCGCGTCTGCAAGCATGTGAAGTCGAACGCGATAGTCCTCTCGAACGAGTCCCAAACGATCGGCGTCGGGTCCGGCCAGATGAACCGCGTCGACTCCGTCAGGATCGCGGCAATGAGAGCGGAAAGATTCGATTTGCCAGTCAAAGGCTCAGCTTTGGCTTCCGACGCGTTCTTTCCCTTCCGCGACAATGTCGATGAGGCAGCAAAAATAGGGGTTCTAGCGATCATTCAGCCCGGGGGCTCAGTCAAAGACGCCGATTCAGTAGCCGCGGCCGATGAACACGGTCTCGCAATGGTCTTCACGCGATTTCGTCATTTCAAACACTAACTTTAAACCATGTTTGTTAAAGTTATTCATTAAATAGCTTGACACGGGCGCGCCCGTTTCGTATAGTCTCTCTAAACAGGACGACTGAAGGAACGCTCAGAAGATTTGAAATTCAAGTTTTCGGAGCGTTTTCGTGTTTTCAAGGCACAAAACGGTGCAGTTCGGCGTTCGCTCCGTCAGTCGATATGGTGATCGTCCCCTTCTCGCCCGTCGTCAGTACATCAGCCCCCCTATTCTGCCAGCGATTGACGACTTCGGCGTGCGGATGACCGAACGGAGATCGGCGGCCTACCGAAATAACAGCGGTGCCGGCTCCGACGCGGTTTACGAAGGCTTCGGTCGAGGACGTTCTGCTGCCATGGTGCGGAACCTTTATGACATCCGTCCGGATGTCGTATGAAGGATCAAGTAGTAACTCGTTCTCGACGGCTCGTTCGATGTCACCCGTCATCAACAACCGAATATCTCCGTAGGTTATCTTCATGACGACGGAGGTGTTGTTTGCCGAGACGTCTGCCGGAGAGTCGGTCCGCGGATTGAGTATTTGAACACGAGCTCCGCCGATACGAAATTCGTCGCCCCGGTGGACGGTTGTAACAGCGATCTTTCTCGACTCGACGACATGGATGAATTCAGAAAAATCCCGATCTTCAACCGCCATCGCTCCGACCATCACTAAACCTACATTGAAATTCCGAGCTACGTCCCCAAGACCCTGGATGTGATCGGCGTCAGCATGAGTTGCGACGAGATAGTCGATGCTCGAATAACCTTTCTCCCATAGGAATTCGGAAACGACCGACTCGCCGATCCGTCGCGTGTCCGGCTCGAACTCACCCTCGTCGCCGCGATAATTGATCAGGCCTCCGCCATCGATCAACATCGTCGCGCCGTTTGGAAACGTGACGAGAGCTGAATCTCCTTGACCGACATCGAGGAAATCAAAGGTCAACCGTCCATCCGGCGCCGGGGCGCTGTATGGGTGAGAAACTATGATCAGACTGAGCACGGCGGTAATAAGGAGAGTCGCGATGATAAACCGTCGTCGGCCGCAGCTCTTCCGAGCTAATTCGAACGGGTCCCATTTGAAGATTTGTGCGGCGCCGATTACAACACTCGCCCCAAAGGAAAAATAGATCGAGGTCAATACGCCCGGATAGGTTGGCAATCTAAAGCTCGCGAGCCGATTCTCCGAAAACCACATCGGAAGCCACATCATCAACTGGTTAGAAATTTCCGTCAGCCAGATCAGCGGAGCTGCCAGCCAATCGCTCGCGCCGGCGATCAAGACGGCGAACACCGCACAAAAGCTCTCGATAGCCAGAAATAGGCCGACCCATAGATTCAGCAAAACCGAAACCGGTGACACTCGATGAAAATAGATCACGAGTAATGGCAGCATCCAGACTTGAACGATGATCGAGACAGTCAGTCCTTCAAAAACGTATGAGATCAAGCTTTGGAGATTGGTGGCGCTCAGCCAGGCCGGATGACTCGACTTGAAGAGATTTGCCCTCCATATCTGACGACTATTTTCGATCTTCCAGATCGCGCTGTTCCAGTAGAGAAACTCGCAGAACCTTCGCAGCGGTTTTGAAACGCTTGGTGGAAGCGGCTGGTCGGCGGTCGGCATCCAGCGACCTATCGCTCGCAACTTTTCAATCAGCGGGAATGAACATCCGACGATCGCCGCAACGCTTACTACGGTGAGTTGGAACGAAGCCGAGAAAATATCGCCGGGACGCCATACCAGCAGCATGAGGCAACAGAAGCCGAAGGCGTTCAACTGCGATGCTCGACGGTGAACCACACGAGAAAAGATCAGGGCCGTGAACATAATACTCGCCCGGACGACAGGCACTTCGGCTCCGACGGCGAGCGTGTATGACCACAGAAAGCCCGCGGCAAGAACGAACTGAAGAACTGGGCGTCGAATCCAATACGATACGATCCAAAGGGTTAGTCCACCGATGAAAGTGATATGAAGGCCGGAGATCACGAGCACGTGAAATGTGCCGCCATCGCGGAAGACTTCGGACGTCTGCCGATCGAGAAAGTGCTGATCACCCAATAGAGAAGCGATCATGACTCCCGCCGCCGGATCTGATAGGTGTTCGCGAAATTCAAAGATCAAACGTTGACGCTGTTCGTAAACCCAGGCAAGGGGGATGAAATAGGACTCGTCGCCCAGCTTCTCGATCAGAAGAACGCTCTTGACCGTAGCGGTAGCATCAATCCCCTTTTGATCAAGGATCTCGAGCATTGAAGCGACACCCGGGTTTTGAAATCTCTCCTCCCGTTCCAAACGGCAAAATATTCTCAGTCGTGAGCCATGGCCGAGTCCCAGTTGATCAAAGCGACTTGCTCCGACGTCCTGATCGACTGGAATGAACAGGCGAACATGTCCCGACACCACAAGTTCAGAATCTTTGAAGGTCAGTTTTTCCGCCGACAGAAGCAAGATCGTCCCGTCGTATCCCGATTCCGGAACGCCGAGAACGACGCCTTCGATCTCGACAGGCTCCCGGGAATGAATTCTCCCGTCGTCGTAGATCCGTTTGATTCGATTCGGTGCAATGCTCCGATTTTCGATATCGTAGCAAGACATGCCGATTGAAAGAAAGATGAGCGGAAAAAGAAAAGGAGCGGCACTTGGCCTGACCGCGCATACGATGGCTAACAGTGATGCGATGGCGAGCGAGGGATACAGGCTAACGTCACCCAGATTCGCGAGAACGATGCCAAGCGCGAACCAGGCTGCGAGCCAAAGCAAGGGATGTCGGCTGAAGGTGCGTGGGATGGTTGTCTCGGACATCTTGGGAGATTATTCCGTGTTAATAAATTGCCTGAACTCCAAAAAACGCTTCACACTGAGACCGTCGATCACCAGCAAGTGCTCCGGTCGGCGAAACGGTCCGTAGGTCTCACGGTGTTCAATGATCTTCCTCGCAAGGGCAGGCCCGACGTGCGGAAGACTTACGAGGTCCGACTCTTTCGCTGTGTTGATGTTGATTAAAACGCTTTGGGTAGATCGCGACTGTTCCTCGCGAGGCATCCGCGTGATTTTCGGCGACGTGCAGCTCGAGACCAGTGCAGATCCTAAGAGAAAAAACAAAAATAGAGCGACGAGATTTGTTGGGAGATTCGACGTCTGCATTTTCGCGCTCGACTTGTGTGCAAAATGCTAAAACTCTCGATATTACAAAGTCTTGAACAAATTAATACTGTGGAAACACGGCATTTTTCCACAGATATTGTGGAAAACCAAACAAGCAGGTACGAGCGACTAATGACGGGCTGAAAACGTCCTCTTCAAAAAGGGATGGCTCGTAGCTCGTGATTCCAAATTCCCGGTTAACAGATTCTAGCAGAGATCCAGTGGCGACGAAATTCTCATACTAATCTGGTAGAATCACATCCATTTCATATGCGACCTTCTCAGCAACTTCTCGCGATTCTATTTGCGGCTCTGTTTGTTTTCTCGGTAAATGCGCAGCGCCTTGACGATCAATTGGCGACATCCAAAAATACGATGTTCACTGCCTCGAGCCTATCACCCTCAGGACAGAAACTCTATCTCGAACAGCGGAAGCTCCTCGCGGAAAATCGCGCCGATCTTCTCTCCGGCATGATCGCCAGCGCTGTCCTCGAGCTCGAAAGTAAAGCTCTGAATTCTACTCCGGAAAAGCTTGTTGCCGCACAGCGCACAAAAGTCGGCGAGCCGACGGCGGCGGAAATTAAAAGTCTCTATGATGCGAATGTCTCGGCGGTCGGTGGACGGCCGCTCGCCGAGGTTCGGCCGCAGCTTGTCGAGTATCTCAAGAATGTTGCCGGCGAAAAGGCCGTCGGCGATTACATCCAGGCACTCCGGGTCAAATACAAAGTCTCTACGGGTAAGGACGTAAATGCGATCGGGTTGACTCCGGCGGAGGTTGTCGCGACGATCGGGCCCCGGTCGATAACGCTCGGTGCATTTCAGGAAGCAAATAAAGTGCGTCTCAACGATACCGAGATGGAGGTTTTCGAGGAGTTGCGCGGCGACCTCGAATCATCGATCTTTTCTACGCTGGTCGCCGAAGAAGCGAAGGAAAGGAATCTCGATACGGGTGCTTTCATCGCAACCGAGATCACGGACAAACTTCGCCAGTTTACGGACGAAGAACGCTCCGCCATCGAGAACGCATTACTCCGGCGCCTGTTTACCAAGTACGCCGTGCAGATGCTGCTCCGCGAGCCGCCGCGGATAGTACAGAATATCTCGATCGATGCGGACGACCCGCAGACGGGTAACGCTTCGGCTCCGGTGACGGTGGTGATGTTCACCGATTTCCAATGTCCGGCATGCTCGCGTACACATCCGGTACTGAAGCAGACTCTCGCCGAGTACGGCGACAAGATCCGTTTCGTCGTTCGCGACTTTCCTTTGGAGAATATTCACGAGAACGCTTTTCAAGCGGCCCTCGCGGCGAATGCGGCCCGAGCGCAGGGAAAGTTCTTTGAATATGCCGACGTACTTTACAAAAATCAGGACGCTCTCGAAAAAGCCTCGCTCATAAAGTACGCGGCGGAACTCGGTTTGAATGCAAAACAATTTGAGTTAGACTTTAGCGACGCGCGGACCCAGGCCGAAGTGAGAAGAGATCAAGCCGACGGGCGGAGTTATGGCATCGGCGGAACGCCGGCCATCTTTGTAAACGGCATTAAGATCCAACGGCTCTCGTCTCAGGCTTTTCGTCGCGCTATCGATCGAGCGCTTTCCAAATAATTTATGCGTTTCAGTTATGTTTTTGTCCTTTTGCTGCTTTCAATCTCATGCGGTAATCCACCCGCCGTGCCCAATAACAATAATTCGAATTTGAATAAGGCCGCGACACCGGCTCCGGTCGCGATGTACGACTACGAGATCGTCAAAAGTTACCCGCACGATCCAAAGGCTTTTACGCAGGGACTCGAATTTCACGACGGCACTCTTTACGAGGGCACCGGCGGCGATGGCGAGAACAATGACCCGTTCTTCTCATCTCTTAGGAAAGTCGACTTCGTCACGGGAAAGGTCCTCCACAAATACGACTTGCCTCGTGAATACTTTGGCGAAGGCATTACGATCCTGGGTGACAAGATCTATCAGCTGACGTGGCGAGAAATGACGGCGTTCGAATATGACCTGAAGGATTTCAAGCTCCTCCGCGAATTGCGTTATTCGGGCGAAGGCTGGGGCCTGACGAACGACGGAACCAATCTCATCATGAGCGACGGAACACACGTCATTCGTTTCGTGAATCCGCAGGATTTCAAAACTGTGCGGACGATCGTCGTCAACGACGAGAAAGGAAAGCCGGTAATGCAGCTCAACGAGCTTGAATTTGTGAAGGGAGAGATCTGGGCGAACATTTGGCAGACGGGTTGGATCATACGGATAGACCCCGCCAGCGGAAAGCTGCTCGGCCGAATCGACATGAACAAGCTCGCGGACCAGGTGATGGGGGAGCCCAGATGACGAGGTACGACGAAGCTATCCAGATTTACTTAGATGCGATTAATCCTTATCCTTCTCCTTTTGAGTGTAACATGCTACGGGCAGCAACAGTTTAAAAAGTTGCGGCTCGGCATTGGCTATGGACACACATTCGACTGGCCGCTGTATACAGGTGACGAAAGGTCTACCTGTGGCGTGATCTACCTTGAGCCTTCCTATCGTATTAATGATCGAATCACCCTCGGCTGGCGAATGGGGGCGCGCGGCTTTTCCGATTATTGCAGT
>JBDTSA010000035.1:0-9948 GCA_039931335.1 Acidobacteriota bacterium | reverse complement strand
TTCTGCATCAACAAATCGGTCTGTGGGTCCTCGCCAAGCAGAAATACATGGCTTCCCACAACACCGAAGCCATTCTTTTCATAGAAGCGTTGGGCGCGCGGATTGTATTCCCACACCCCGAGCCACATGACATCTCGGCCTTCGGCACGGGCCCGTTCGAAACACGCATCCATTAGCGATTGCCCGATGCCCTGGCCGAGATGCTTTTGATGTGAGTAGAGGCGCGCAAGCTCGACCGGCCGCTCAGCGGCGATGCCGGGTTCGAGGTTGTCGATGATGATCTTCGAATATCCCGCTGCCTCGCCGTCGAGTTCAGCGATAAGGAAAATATTTTTGTCATCAGCAAGCTCGATCGCGATCTGTTCCTGATTAAAAGCTTGTCGCATGTAGTGATTGAGATCGTCCGGCGCATTTTTCGGATGGTGTGCGAACGCGTCCCAAAAAGTCGTGTACGCGAGATCGGTGAGGACCTTGGCGTCTTCGACAGTGGCTTGGCGGATGGTGAGCGAGTTCATCAAATAGAAAGGAGTTCGGAGGTGCGGCGCCACACCGGAACTTCTAACGCATGCGAAATGGCGACATACCCGCGAGCAAAAACTGCATTACTTCGCGATGAGAATCGGACATTAAGAACACGAGCAACTTCGCCGGCGATCGCATCCTGCAGCGCGAAAATGTTCGAGGCGGTGTCGTCGAACGTCTTGCCCCAGATTATCGTCCCGTTCGACACATCGAGCAGCTCGACCGCGACTCTGATCCGATCATGATCGCGCTGGACCGATCCCGTCACAACCGTATCGACCTTCATCCTACGGCCCACATCGAGTGCGTCCGGATCAGGCGGCGCGGGACGGACGGTCAGATCTTCGACGCTGCCAAGTCGCGCCCGCAATGTTTCGCTGATGCCGTTACCGATAAACTCATCGCCGTTTGCGACCTTAAAATTCAGGACCGCCAGGCTCTGAGGGCGTCCCAAACCTTGATCGCTCATCGCCGACCAGAGGAAGGCAAACGCGATCAGCACAATTTGCGCAATGGCCAATGAATAACCCCTGAGCGCGGCGGCGTCGAAATGCCCTGCAAAGGCATCGAACCGCTTCCCATCCGCCGGTTGAGGAGTCTCTACTCCGAACGTTCCTTCATTCAACTCCGCGACGAAGCAATATCCGCGTCCCGGTACCGTGACGATAAAGCGATGATCATTCGGCCGCTCACCCAAAACCTTGCGGAGTGCCGAGATCTGTTGAGTGAGATTGTTCTCTTCGACGGACGCATCTGGCCAGATCGCATTCATCAGCTCGGCCTTCGTCACCGTGGATCCGTGATTGCGAATAAGGAATAACAAAGTGTCGAACGACTTTGCAGTTAGCTGAACAGGTACGCCATCGCGAAGCAGCTTGCGCCGCGTCACGTCGACTCGAAGTCCGTCGAACTCGTAAACGTCATTTTCATTCGGCTCGTGCATACGTCCTGACAAGTTTTCCCATTATAGGCGCGAGAATTCGGCTGAACAATGAAAGAAACACCCGGATCGGACCAACATTTCAGAAGATTTCACAAAATCTAACGACATTTCCCGGTTCCCGCGTCCACAGTGGAAAGGAATTTGGCTTGGCGCCTCCTTCTTCACGAATCAACCTATGCAATTATTCAGAATAAAACCGATCGATAAGATCCTTCGCGAAGCGCATGCGGAAGGCGAGGGTACGTTGAAGAAAACGCTCGGCGCGACGGCGCTCACTTTGCTTGGCGTCGGTGCGATCATCGGCACGGGGATCTTCGTTCTCACGGGACAGGCCGCCGGCAAACATGCTGGGCCGGCTGTCGTCATTTCGATGATCCTCGCGGGCGTTGTCAGCGCGCTCGCGGCTCTGTGCTATTCGGAATTCGCGTCGGCCGTTCCGATCTCAGGCTCGGCGTATACATATGGATACGCGACGCTCGGCGAGTTCGTCGCGTGGATCATCGGATGGGATCTGATCCTCGAATACGCATTCGGCGCAGCGACTGTCGCCGTCGGTTGGTCGGGAAATGTCGTCAGCCTACTCGCTGATCTCGGTATCAACTTTCCCGTCGCGCTCAGCGCCGCACCCGGTACGAAATTCGTCCGTCTCACAGAAGCCGCCGTTGCACAGCTCGCGAATCTTCGAGTCGACCAGACGATTCTCAATCCGCCGGTTGGGTACAGCGTTTTGACGAATGAGCTCTCAAAAGGACTCGAACAAGTCGGAATAAATGCGCCGGTCGAAACTGCGATCTTCAACCTTCCCGCGATGCTCATCGCGTTCGCCGTTACGGCACTGCTTGTCAGGGGAATTCAGGAGTCGGCTAACTTCAATTCGGTCGTCGTCATGGTAAAGATCGCCGTCGTGATCCTTTTCATCATTGCCGGCGTCGGTTACGTGAATACGCACTATCTCGGCATGGGATGCACGCCCGGAGCCGGTGATTGCCTTGAGTTCATCCCGCCCAACACGGGCACATTCGGCGAGTTTGGTTACAGTGGGATCCTAACCGGCGCGGCCGTAATATTTTTTGCGTACATCGGATTCGATGCCGTATCGACCGCCGCCCAAGAGGCGAAGAATCCTCAGCGCGACATGCCTCGTGCGATCATTGGATCACTGCTGATCTGTACGGTGCTCTACATTCTCGTGTCCGGCATCATGGTCGGACTCGTTCCGTACACGCAGCTAAAAGAAGAAGCGGCACCGATCGCGGCGGCTATCACAGCCGCATCGCGACTTGCAGCTGAGGATTCGACAATAGGTTTCTTGCTCAGATCGTTCTCGATGATCATCAAGCTTGGCGCGATCCTCGGGCTGAGCTCGACGATGGTCGTGCAGATCATGGGCCAGCCGCGCATTTTTTATTCGATGGGTAAGGACGGGTTGTTGCCGGCGTGGGCCGCGAAAGTACATCCGCGATTTCGAACCCCGTATGTCACGACGATCATCACCGGCGGCCTTGTCGCGATCATGGCCGCGGTCGTGCCTATCTCGATGCTCGGCGAACTGGTAAGCATCGGGACATTGTTCGCGTTCGTCATAGTCTCGATCGGCGTCGTCGTTCTGCGAAGAACGCAACCCGATCTTCCGCGCCCGTTCAAGGTCCCGTTCTCACCTGTGCTGCCGATCCTGTCGGCGGGTGCGAGTTTGTATCTGATGTACGGATTGCCGTTCGATACGTGGGCCCGTTTGTTGATCTGGATGGCGATTGGGTTGGTGATCTACTTCGGTTACAGCATGCGGCACAGCAAGTTGAGGTCGAACTCAGACGCGACTTAGAAAATTATCTAAAACGAAAACCTTTCGAAGGCGGAATCTTAGTGGACTTTCTACGATTGAGATCGCCTTTAGGTTTTCCAGACCCGCAACAAAATAGGGATCCACGCAAGCCGGGACAAGACTGAGCCAATCGGGTGCATCGAGATTCAACTCGTCACAGAGAGCCTCGGCCGTTGATGCCAACAACGCGTCTTTTTCATCGCCTACCTGCACAAATTGTTCAGCGATACTGTCGAGATCTCTTGTCCGACGGAACTCGTCAACGAAATCCATGAGATAAACTTGCCAGTTTGCGGGATCCGAATTTATCTGTTCGCGTACGCGCTTGAGAGTCGTCATTTTTTGAATAACTCCTCGATGAAGTACTGGGTCGCGGGTTTGATCTGATGCCGCGGGTAGTACTTCTCTACTATCTTGAAAACATCATCCGGTGACGAAAGTCCTAGTTCGCCGATCAAGATTCTCACGTCAGCCTGATCAAATGTATCTGCTCGCGCGGACAGTGTTTTCATTGCGAGCAAGTAATCCGGTTCGGGAACAAAGACCTTAAGATTGGGAAGGTCGATCAAGATCCTCCGCGGGTGTTCTACGAGATATCCTTTTACGCCATCATTGAGCCAGTCACTTGGTAGACTGTTTCGCTCAGCGATCCGAGCGATCGCCTTCCTAATTTCTGAAGTCGGCCTGAATACGGCGTCCACATCCTTCGTGGATGGCCGCGCATCGTACACCAGGCACATCACGGCTCCACCGTAAATAGAGACCTCACCCTTAATATTCAAATAGCGAAGCTCCAGATCCAGTTCCGCTAAATAACGCCTAATTTCCTCGGCGGTCATAAATTCATTACTTCGACGCGATCAACTTCGCGATCGTCTGGAGCTGCATGTTCGACGTGCCTTCGTAAATCGAACCGATCTTTGAGTCGCGCCAGTATTTCTCGACGGGATAATCTTTAACATACCCGTAGCCGCCGTACAGCTCGATAGCTTTCGATGAGACGCGTTCGGCACAGCGTGACGAAAAAAGCTTCGCCATCGCGGCTTCTTTGAGAAACGGTTTGCCCGCATCTTTCAAACGTGCGGCGTTGTAGACGAGCAGACGCGTTGCTTCGATATCGACCGCCATTTCGGCGAGCTGGAATTGCACGGCTTGAAAACTTCCGATCGCCTGGCCGAACTGTTCGCGCTCGGCCGTGTATTTCAGAGCGGCTTCGTATGCACCCTGTGCGATGCCGAGCATCTGAGCGCCGATGCCGATGCGGCCTTCGTTCAGAGTCTCGATCGAAACCTTGTAACCCTTACCGACTTCACCGAGAACGTTGTCTTTCGGAACTTTGCAGTTGTCGAGGATGAGCTCGGTCGTCGAAGAAGCGCGGATCCCGAGCTTGTCCTCTTTCTTACCAACCGAAAAACCTGCGAACTGTTTCTCGACTATAAAAGCGGTTATGCCTTTGTAACCGGCCGCGGGATCGACCGTCGCGAACAACACGAAGATCTCCGCTTCGTTTCCGTTCGTGATCCAGAGCTTCTGACCGGTGAGGTCGTAATGATCGCCCTTGTCGACGGCCCGCGTCTTCAATGCGAACGCGTCAGAACCTGATGCGGCTTCGCTCAGCGCGTAGGCTCCGACGCGTCCGGTCGCGAGCTGCGGCATGTATTTCTTTTTCTGTTCGTCATTCGCCCACCGCATAAACGCATTTGTCACAAGCGTGTTGTGAACATCGACGAAAACCGAGACAGATGCGTCGACGCGAGCGAGCTCTTCGATCGCGAGGATCGCATTGAAGATAGTAGAGCCGGCCCCGCCGTATTCTTCAGGCGACTCGATCGCCATGAGACCCAGATCGAAGCACTGTTTGATCAGATCCGGATCGAGTTTGCTGGCGTGCTCCATCGCCTCGACCTTCGGGCGAACCTCGCCCTCGGCAAACTCGCGGACGGACGAGCGGAACAATTCTTCTTCTTCGGATAAGACGGTCAGGCCGGGGTTGGATAACGCCTGTAGGGCGGCAGTGCTCATATTAAATTCCTTTGAAATACTATTTTGTTAATTGTGTTCGTTGCAATACCATTTTAGTTCAAGCCAAATGGCAAGGCAAAGCACGTGAATTTCGAACCGGCGCCCGAACAACCCGAACTCCGCGCCCCGCGACTCTCGGCAAAACACACCAACCGGCTCACGATCCTCGGCATCGTTCTCACTGTCGGCGGTATCGCTCTGTTTGCATACTTCATTTACGCGGTCGGTTTCAGCGAGATCGTTGCGAATATCGAACGATTCGGAATCGCCGGGTTCGCGGTGATCGTCGTCGTCTATTTTCTTCGGATCTGCGTCCGGGCAGGTGCGTGGATGCTGTCCGTCTACGAACCCTACACGCTTCGGATGAAGGACACGATACCCGCTGTCATCATCGGCGAAGCGATGAGCAGCATGATCCCGCTCGGCATCCTGATCAGCGGAACTGCGAAGGCGGTTGCTGTCCGCAAGCGAGTGCCTCTCGTCGTCGGACTTTCATCTGTCGCCACCGAGAATCTTTTTTACAGTTTCACAACAAGCCTGTTTCTGATCGCCGGCGCATTCACGCTCCTCCGCAGTTTCAATCTCGACGAACGTTGGGCATTGACGATCGACCTGCTTATCGTCGCGATCGGCCTCGTCGTTCTGTTTCTGATTTTACTCGTCGTGCGCCAGTGGCACTTCGCGAGCGAAACGTGCGGGTGGCTCTACAGCAAAGGCATCGCGGCAGGGCTACTGGAACACGGACGTCTGCAGGTGCGTTTGTTTGAAAATTTTATTTACGGATTTTACCGGCGCTATCCAAAACGATTTCTTCCGATCTGCTTGCTTGAGGCGGCATTTCACCTGCTCGGAATTTTCGAAGTTTGGTTCATACTCACTCGCATCGCCTCGGCCGATCTCTTATCCGCATTCCTGCTCGAATCGGTCAGCCGTCTGATCACGATAGTGTTCAAGCTAATACCTTTTGTTATCGGCGTTGATGAGGCGGGTGCCCAATTCGTCGCAGAGACCGTCGCGATCGGCGCGGGTATCGGCGTCACGCTTGCGGTCATTCGAAAAGGGCGAATTCTTTTTTGGACGGCGATCGGCCTGCTGTTGATCTTGAAACGAGGTTTGTCGGTGCGGGCGATCTCGAAGATCGAAGAAAGCCGGGGGCAAGAATAGAGAAAAAAGGCCGCCCCGATCATGGGGCCGCCTTGTTCTACGACAATCCGATTAATCGTCCAGCTTATAAATTGAAATAGCTAGAAAGGCCAGAAGACAGGAACAAGTACGATCGACACGACGAACACGATCACAGTCAGGATCGTCCCTACCTTTACAAAATCCATAAAGCGATAACGGCCGGGCGTGTAAACCAGAACGCACGCCGGTTCAAGCGGTGTGATGAATGAGAACGACGCCGCGTATGTCACGCCGACGATAAACGTCCGCGGGTTTAGACCGAGAGCGACCGCGGCTTTGACAGCAACCGGGAGCACTACCAGTGCGGCTGCCTGATTAGACATCGGCTGCGTCAGTATGACCGTCAACAGAAAGAATCCCGCGAGGACCGCGGTCGGCCCAAGCTGGCCGAAGTAATTCTGAATGTACCCCGCAAGCAAAGCGTCAGCTCCGGTTTTCTCCATCGCAACACCAAAGCTCATCATGCAAGCGATCATGACAAGCAACCGGAAGTCGATCAGCGAATACATCTCTGCGTACCGGACCGTCTTAGTCGCGAGCAGCAGCAGGACGCCGGCCAATACGCAGATCGTCAGCGGTATATCGAAGCCGATGACGACCTTCGAGAGCGATAGCGACAGAAATAACAGAAACGCAGCGATCGCCCATCGACGCTTGTCGACCCGCATGCTGGTCGCGGATACGTCTTCAAGCAGCAGGAGTTCGCCTTCGACAACCAGCGGCTCGATCACTTCGCGTGTGCCCTGCACGAGCAGCACATCGCCGAATTTCAGCTCGACGCTGCTGAGCTTATTGATAAAGGTTTCGCCGTGTCGATTGATCGCGAGGACCGTCAAGTCATATGCCTGTCGAAAGCGGATGCTCTTGAGTGTCTGGCCGACCAACGGCGAATAGCGCATGACCATCACCTCAAAAAGCTCGACCGTTCCGCTTTCCAACATTGCATCGTGGAGCATGAAATCGGGCTTGATCTCGAGGCCGATCTCTTCTTTCACGCGTAGGATGTCTTCGATAGTTCCCTCGACGAGCAGTGAATCGCGTCGTTGGATCCTTTCGTCCGGATTGGGCGACGCGATAGTCTGGCCGCTGCGAGCAATGCCTAGAATGTGCAGGTCGAGATCTGTATTGAGCTTTGCATCGCCCAGCGTTTTTCCAACCAGGCTGGAATCAGGCAGGACCAACAGCTCAGAGATGTATTCACGAATATGATACTGGTCCGTGAACGAATCTTCGCCGCCGCGGTTTGGAAGCATTCGTCGCCCGATCAGCATCATGTAGAGCAGGCCGGAGAAAAATGTCACAACGCCGACAGCCGTCAACTCGAACATTGAGAATGGCGGTTGCCCGTAGCGTGTAATAGCCCCGCTGACCGCGAGGTTTGTCGAGGTTCCGATCAACGTGCAGCTTCCGCCGAGTATTGCGCCGAACGCCAGCGGCATCAGCAGCTTCGAAGGTGCGATCTTTGCTTTCGCTGCCAGTCCGATGATCACCGGCAGGAACATCGCAGTTGTTGTCGTGTTCTTCAGGACCGATGCCGAAAGACCGGCTGCCACCATTATCATCGCCGTCAGAAAGAATTCGTTACCGCCGGCGATGCGGTGCATCCTCCGTCCGATGAGATCGACGAGGCCGGTCTTGATCAACCCTCCAACCAAAATGAAAAGGCCACCGATGGTGATGATGACATCGTTGCCGAACCCGGCTACGCCCTCCTGTACCGTCAAGACCTGTGTCAAGACGAGCGCGATCACCAGGACGATTCCGACAACATCGACCGGCAATTTCTCGGTGGCGAACAGAACGATCGCCAGCACGAGCAGGAGGAGAGTGATAATGACGGGTGACACTGAAAGCTAGGATACTCAAAAGGAGTGTCGCTTGGAAGAAAAATTCGCTCGCGGCGGACTGGTGACAAAAACGGATTGCGCCAACTGAAGAGGGACGGCTCGAGGGCCCGTCCCCGTTTTGCGTATTCAGTTGCAGAGAAAAATTACTGAGCCGCTCCTTGTACGGGGATGTCGCCGGCCTGTCCGAACCCGTATCCAAAGAACGTTGAGAAGCCCGTGCTGCTTCTGGCGATAAAGAAATTCCCGTTCGACGGCCGCCAGAAAGCGATATCCGTCTTGCCGTCCTTGTCGTAATCGCCCGTTACAGGTTTGTCGCCATTAGCTCCGAAGACTGCAATGATCGTCTGGCTATCGGTGCTTTTGTGTATCCACCACGAACCGTCAGAAGGACGGAAGATCGCCTGATCGGCCACGCGATCGCCATCGAAATCGCCATCGACGGGAATGTCGCCGTTCTGGCCCCACTGAACGATACTCGCCGTATTGGTTCCGCTGTTGAGAATGAACCACTGACCAGTCGGCGGCCTGAAAATATTCGAGTCAGTGACGCCGTCACCATCGAAATCGCCGGTGTGAAAGTCGAGCGCATGTGGTTCGCCGTATATGAAATCATCCATCGCCGCGACATCAATTCCGTTCGTTCCATCCACGTTTCCCGACTGCAGATTCGCGTTCCCAAGACGAATGATTACCTTCGCAACCCGTTCTCCCGCGTTGAAGAACGTGCCGAGAAAACTGAGCCCGTTGTTAAAGGTGTTCACGCTTGAGCCGGAGATCTTGCTTCCGTCCGGTGCGTAGTATTCGATAAACGTGTTCGAGCCGTCGACATCGCAGAAAACCGCGCCGAAACCGCTTACGGTCGCGGGGATCTTTGTTCCGGGAATGAAAAACAGTATTTCGATCTCATTCGCAAACCGACCGTGAAAAATACGTTCGGAGCTGAAAGCTTGAAAGATAGTCGGATAGCTGGCGTCCAGATTTCCGAAACGGACGGCAGTTCCGGAAGCAGTACTCGCGCTCACCCTGAACTGGTGGTTTCCGCCGATGTTGGCGATGGAATGAAATACGACGCCCCGCGGACTGTTGACGTTGAAGAAATCGAACGGAAAGGCATTCGGCTCCGCAAAACTATCAGGAACGCCGTCCCAGTTGATCTCGCGTCTTCCGGAAGTGAACGACTGACCGTTGTTTGGATTTAGCGAACCCAATTGGAGACGAAAGGCGTCGACCGAGGGCTGGATCGCCGCCGGATTTGAACCGGAGCCGACCGTGATAACCGGCGAGCCGGAAACTGAGTGTGCTAGCGAAATAAGTGAGAGAAGACAGATTACCAACTTGCTCCGAAGATTTTCCATTTTTAGCTCCTTGTTTAGCTCCTTGACCGACTTCGCGCCGACGACTATCGCTGCGTCCTTACCTTAGACCGGGGGACCTTAGACCATTTGCAATATATGGGCGTCGATAATCTTAACTCAAAGACTACAATCTCTGCGGATAAATTTATTGGGGCGGTGGACGGGCGCTCAAAGGAAAGGGACGGACCGCAGTGGTCCGTCCCGTGTCGGCGTATTCAGTTGTTGTAAAATTATTGGGCCGCACCCTGGACG
>JBDTSA010000034.1:0-10098 GCA_039931335.1 Acidobacteriota bacterium | reverse complement strand
TCTTCAGCATGCTTCATCAGCATCGGCATCAATGACGGACCGCGCACTTGCGTCGCATCATCATTCCCCTGAAATCGCTGCATCCATACGAGCGGTGTTCCGTCCGGCAAGACTATGTCCGCGTCGTTCACAAGCGTTGCGAATTGCGGATCGTTCTCGGCTTCGATCGCAACATGGACGTTTGCGACGCAAACATATCCGCCGCCGGCCCGGGCGAGTTCCGTAATTCGGCTGATCGCGATCTCGTAGTTGCACAGATCGACCTGAAGTTTGAGCACGGGCACACGCGTGCGATTGGTTTGTTCGGTCGCTGTCATTTCCTGGCGGGTGCTTCGGCGTAGATGCTCCTGAGTTTCTCCGAGTAACCACCCATATCGAATCCCGAGCGGACGGTCTCGCGAGCGTTCCGCCGATACTCGTTCCAACCCGTCTCGCCTTCCGAAAGTAGGAATTTTAGCTTGCCGACAATTTGAGTGATATCGCCGGGATCGACGAGGAAGCCGTTGCGTCCATCTTCAACAACGGTCGGCATCGACCCTCGATTCGAAACGATCGGGACGCACCCCGCCGCCATCGACTCCAGCAGCGCCAGCGAGAGACCCTCGTAGCGCGAGGGCATCAGAAAAATATCTGCGGAGCTGAGGGCCCGCACTTTTTCGGCGCCGGCGATCACGCCGCCGTAGTGAAAACTATCACCCATGACGCCTGTCATTCGGCGAATGAACTCCTGCTGATCCTGTCCAGTTCCATAGCAGGAAAACTTGAATTTGAAACCCTGGCCAACAAGCAGCCGGCACGCTTCGACCATCTCGCTCAGACCTTTGGCTTCCTGCAGACGGCCGAGATAGATTATGTTCTTTGCGCCCCACGCTCGATCGACTTCGGGAAAATCGTTAGTAGGAACAGCGTTGGGCAGGATTGCCGTCCTCGTACCCGGGGAAAACTGCGATACTCTTTCCGCCTCCGGTTCGCCGAGCAAAATGACTCGGGACGCAGCACCGAGGAGCTTCTTAGCAAGCTTCGCGAGGACCGAATTTGGAAAATCCTCCATCACATAGCGGCCGCCATGGACTTGGAGAACGATAGGCCGCTTCCCGGCAGACTTCGCAAGGATGAGATCACGGATAATCGCTCGCGGTTCGAACGCTGTGTTGATGTGAATGATCTGCGGATCGGCCTGGGACACAGCTCGACGAAACCCGAACGGGAGTTTCATCTGTGTCGCCGCCCAGTTAAGATCGAACTTTTCTCCGTCCCGACGGCCGACTCGAAAGTGCGCAAACTCGCATCCGCCATGTTCGATGATGTTGGATATCATCGTCGAAATTCCACTGACGTTCTCGTTTTCGTCCAGACTGGGTGACGTTATGAGGACTTTCATCGTCTCGAAGAGAAGAATATCGTATCCGCATTTGTGTTGTCATAACTAAAAGACAGATTGCACTGCTGCCGGACGCCAGACACACGCACCGGGTTGCATGTGGCGCTGCATTCGCTTAAAAAGTAAGAGTCGTGAGAACTGAAACCGCCGTCCGAAATGAAGTCGCTACGCTGAAGGCCGAGAACCGCGTACCACGGTTTGTGATGCCGGTGGTAAAAGCCGGCGTTGTTGCGATGGACGTTGCCCTGACCGTGTTTTGTTTTCTTGCCGCTTTCAGCTTTCGCGAAGGCACTGCGGTTTTTTCCGCCGACGCTTGGGCGTGGTCACAGGCATTCGTTCCGTATGCTGGCATTCTTTATTTCGCTGTGCCGGTCCGAATTTTGATGCTGGTATACGAGCGGGCTTACCAGTTTCAAGGAGCGTTTTCCTACACACGTGAAACGGTGAAGATCTTCAAAGCGGTTTCGGTGGGCTCTCTCCTCATCACGGGTTGGGCCTTTTTGTTCCGCGGCGGTTTCGCTTTCCGCGATTTTTCCTATTCACGCGGTGTGTTTTTCATCGACTTCGGTCTCGCCCTGACGCTGTTTCTGATTACGCATCTCGGATTGCGTTTCCTACAAGGGCGTATTCGCGGCCGCGGCATAAACCTTATCCCGACCTTAATAGTGGGAACCAATGCCGAGGCTGTCCAGACTGTCAGCGAACTGAAGGACCGGCGCGATCTCGGCTATCGCGTGATCGGCGTCATCCGCACGGATTCTTCGGATCCGGGCGAGCATCCTGAGCTCGACGCCAATATAATCGGGACATTCGATGAACTTGCCCCGCTAATTCGCGACCTCGAGATTCAGGAAGTGATCATCACGGACAACACGATCTCCAGTGAACGGCTGTTCGACGCGATGATGCAGGTCGGGCGGCGGCAGCGAGTCGAGTTTCGATTTGCACCGACGTTATTCGATCTGCTGCCGCAGAAAACCAGCGTCGAGCAGATCGGTGTGTTGCCGATGGTTCGGCTTTTCCGCGAGCCCTTGTCGGATCTGCAGCGGTTCCTTAAACGCACCTCGGACATTATTATCTCGGGTCTTGCGTCGCTCATCCTGTCGCCGGTTTTGCTCGTCATTTCGCTGTTGGTGAAACAAGGTTCTCGCGGCCCCGTGCTATTCAAACAGGAGCGCGTTGGAATGGACGGGCGCATATTTCTCTGTTACAAGTTTCGGACGATGCACGCCGACGCGGACGAAACGGCGCATCGTGAGGCGTATCGCAAGAATATTCGGGGCGACGCCGAGGCGAATGCCGGCGATACGCATCAACCGGTATTCGGCAAGGTCAAGAACGATGCTCGCGTGACGCGAACCGGCAGTTGGATGCGTCGCTCAAGCCTCGACGAACTACCGCAGCTTTTGAATGTTCTCAAGGGCGACATGAGTGTCGTCGGCCCACGCCCACCAATTCCGTACGAGGTCGAGGGATACGAGCTCTGGCATCGCAAGCGGCTTGATATGAAACCGGGCATCACAGGTCTCTGGCAGGTATCAGGTCGCAATCGCCTGACGTTCGATGAGATGGTGCGAACCGATCTTTACTACATCGAAAATTGGTCGCTGTGGCTCGATCTAAAAATCATTTTCCTCACGCTCCCCGCCGTGTGGCGAGGTGACGGGGCGCGTTGAAGCCTAGCGTTTTAGAATGCCCTCAATAGCCGAATCACTAACAGAGGCCGAGTCACTTCTCGCCGCAGCCGGCGTCGCGGAACCTCGTCGCGAAGCCATTTCGCTTTCGATCCTCGCCACCAAAAAGGACAGAACCTTTCTGTACGCTTATCCCGAACACATTCTCTCAGATGAAGAGGTCAAGATCCTCGATGTTCTTCTCCGGCGGCGCGCAGGCCGCGAACCTCTGCAATACATTTCGGGCGTCCAGGAGTTTTTCGGTC
This sequence comes from Acidobacteriota bacterium, assembly GCA_039931335.1. Taxonomy (GTDB): domain Bacteria; phylum Acidobacteriota; class Blastocatellia; order Pyrinomonadales; family Pyrinomonadaceae; genus OLB17. The sequence continues at coordinate 6,778 of JBDTSA010000034.1, read as the reverse complement.
TCGAATTCGATGTGACGCCTGACGTCCTTATACCGAGACCCGAAACGGAAATGATCGTCGACCGCGCTCTAGAAATTCTCCGCGCGTCGGATGGCGGTAACTTTTGCGATGTTGGAACCGGTTCGGGATGCATCGTAGTTTCGATACTTCATGAACTGTCCCGCGCTCGTGGTGTCGGCCTTGATATTTCACGGGACGCCTTGAACGTAGCCGCGCGAAACGCCGAGAAGCACGGCACGAGCGAAAGGCTGCAGCTCCTTGAGTCCGATCTGTTCAGTGGCCTTGACACTCAGAAGTTCGATCTGATCGTCTCGAATCCGCCGTACGTTCCGGCAGGTGATATGGCAGAGCTCCAGGCCGAGGTCCGCGACTTCGAACCGCACTCAGCTTTAACTGATAATTCGGACGGTCTCTCCATCATTAGGCGGATCGTCGATGAAGCCCCACTCTTCCTGGCGTCAAATGGTCATTTAGTTATAGAAATGGGAATCGGGCAGTCGGACAAGGTGGTTGCAATGTTCGATAAAGCTCTTTGGTCCTCGGCCGAGCTCTCCCACGATCTTCAAGGTATTCCGAGGATAGTTTCATCTCGCCTGATTTAAAGGAACCCTGCGTCGGCATAAAGCGTAAATAATTGTGCGAAGTCGATAATTGCTTGCCTTCCAGCGGGAATGGAGTTACTATATGGGCATTTCAAGACAAGCATTTTGAAAAACTTACAGGCGATTTTAGTTGGAGCAACCATGCACTTCCCGGTTCGCCATGATCTGGAAATTCAACGTAAGTTTTGACCTTTTTTTCGACAGTCGGAGGTGAAGGGTATGAATGGTTTGTTGGCTTTTGTCTCGCTTATTTTAACCGTGGCCTCGTTCTTGATGTACCAAAGGAGCGCGGACAACAAATTATGGTTGGCCGGCTTTATTCTGTTTCTAATCACGACGCTGGTTTTCGGGGGCCTGTTTTTGTCGGGTCGGGTAAATAAAGGCGAAGACATTCACATTACAGAATGATCGGGAGAATTCTCTCGGATGATGTAAAACGGGCAGGATAGCGCCGAATACATCAGAACCATATAGCGGGCAAATAAGTTCGGGAACCGAACTCAATTTGCCCGCTTTTATTTTCATACATCTTCAGCTTGCGCAATTTCCTCTAACTAAAGTTATAATGTTGACTAAAATGTAAGGTTTAATACACGATTACATTTTCTGCCCGGAATCGGGCTCTAAGAATGCCAAAAATTGCTGATATACAAGAGACCCCGAACCCGAACGCCGTAAAGTTCATTCTGAAGGAGCCGGTCTCGCACGGGACATCCCATTCATTCAAGACGCGCGAAGACGCAACTGGAAATGAGCTTGCCGAATCCCTTTTCGAGATCGGGAACGTCGTGTCTGTTTTCTACATGGACAAGATGATCACCGTCGAGAAGACCGATGAGGCCGAATGGGACGAGATGCTTCCCGACCTTGCGGTACCGATCCGCGCGGCTGAAAGCGTTCGGACCTCTAATGGGAATGGAAATGCCGCTGCGGCGGTCGGCGGTGCGATCGCCGCAGCGGCCTCCGACGAACCGAAACTGCGCGAGATCGAAGCGATTCTCGATGAGCGGATTCGACCTTACCTCGCCGGTGACGGTGGTTGGCTTGAAGTAGTTGAGCTTACCGACAATACGTTGAAGATCCGCTACGAAGGTGCATGCGGCAGTTGCCCGAGCTCGTTGACTGGAACACTTGCGGCGATCGAGAACATGATCAAGGAAGAAATCGACCCGGAGATCGAAGTGATCGCTGTCTGATCGGCTATTCCATTGATAGAGAACAATTTTCTTGACATAAATCGCCGCCGTTCGTCATAATTCACAACGGTGGCGATTTTCCGTAAATTGTCATTGCTCACCCGCAACTAACTTTCTACACAGAACCGCCATCGTTACCCACCTCGTTTCGTATTCGTATTTTCAAGATTGGAGGAGAAACCGCAGTGAACAGTGAAGAACTCGAACTTAGTCTGAGAACTGAATTCGAGAATTACCTCAAAGACGTCTTTGCCGCTATGCGCGAAGATGTTGCCGACTTTCAAAAGAACTTTGAAGCTGAATTCGAAAAGCACAGGTCACAGATGGATGAGGCCTTCAAGGGCCTTACGGAGCGCTTCGGATCTGACGTAAAGTTCGACAAAGGCTTCACGGAATCCGTCGTCGAGCATCTGAGACTTGCACGCGACGACGGTGCGCAATTGTCTGCGAACGCCTTTAACGAGGCGCAAAAGTTCGTCGAGGCATCGGCCCCTTCGCCTTCGAACTACGATCAGCTGCGCGATGCGATAAAGGAAATCAGCGCTCAGACGACGCAGTCAGCGATCCTAAAATCTCTGGTCGATCACGTAGCCAATTTTACGCCGCGCGGAGCATTCTTTATCGTGAAGAATGATAGCTTCGTTTGCTGGCGGCGATTCGATCGAGCACGAAACCTTAACGACGACGGCGTTCGAGAAGCTCATTTTCCGGTTTCCGCTGACACGCTTCTCGCCGACGCGGTTGGCTCTCTGATGACCCGTGATAATTCATCTGCGTCGCATGCGGACGATAGCTCATACCTGAACGCACTTGATTTTGGTCCATCGGATCGAATGCTCGCCGTCCCGCTTGTTGCGCGGGGCCGCGGCGTTGCGGTCTTGTACGCGGACTCAGGCAGCGAAGGCGAACAGGTAAACCTGGAAGCGATCGAAAGCCTGGTCCGTGTCGCTGGTCTTACCGTCGAGCTTAGAGCAGCTGCATCTTCGGCACAGTCGGGCGCGTCGGAAGCGCCGTCGTACGTCCCGATGCATAACGTCGAAAACGTTCCCGCCGTTGCACCCGACTCTGAACCGTATGAGTCAAGCGACTCCACAGGCGCGGTTGAAGAGCGTTCAGAATTCGTGGGAGCCGTTGCTGTCGAAGCACTGGGGGCTTCGGAACCGGAAACAGTGAGTGCCGACATCGAGACGCCGAGCGCTGACGAAGCTGCTTATTTCGAGCCAGTACCGGTTGCTGATCAAGAAGAAACAGGTCGGGTCGAAGTCGAAAGTGGTCACGCCGCCGAGCCTGTCGATGCGACACCCGGCGAGACGGTCAATGACTTTGCTTTTGCATCCAGTGACGCATACGACGCGACGGCTGATGTTGAGCCGGAGCCCGTCGAAGAGTACGCATATGCGACGGAGACGCCGAATGGCAACGGTCATTCTTATGAGCCATCACCGGAACCTTTAGTCGAGGTCGCCGCCGCCCAGCCCGTAAAGAGCCGGCTCAGTGATCGGAACGTGGATCTGCCTATCGAAGTCTCGGATGACGAGAGGCGACTGCACAATGATGCTCGGCGGTTCGCTCGGCTTTTGGTGTCAGAGATCAAACTCTATAACGAGCAAAAAGTTAACGAAGGCCGGAATGCATCGGATCTTTATGACCGCCTTCGCGAAGCTATCGACCGGTCAAGGGAGATGTACGACAAGCGCGTGCAGCCCCAAGTTGCAGCCAAGTTTGATTATTTTCATTACGAGCTGGTGAGTAATCTGGCGGAAGGAAATGACACTAAGCTCGGCGGGAGTTATCCTGGCTCCACGATATGAACTGAATTAAGTTTTCTCCTCTAAGGCGAGTCCACAGCTCGCCTTTTTTTTATTTTGCCGCAGGCTTTTCACGTTCCGAATCAAATACCGGTCGCGTGACGGGTGCGTTGTCAGGTGACGTGTGGATGTGAACGACTTTCCAATCCTTACCGATCAACTTAAAAATAAGAGTCGTACGCCCCGATGCACTTTCCAGTTTGCCATCGAATTCCTGCGTCTGTTTCCACTTGAACGAAACATACGCCGCCGTCGGGCCGAGCATCTCGACACGGACGCCCGTCGTCTCGAGCGTGACGTTCTTTGTCTTCGCGTAACTCGACGTCCGGTTCTCTTTCATCTGCGTCCAGCCCATCGTGACCGAGCCATTATTGTTGAAGAACAGGGTGCGCTCACTGTTATCGTAAACCCTCATCAGCTTGTCCACATCGACCTGGCGGATACCCTCGGTCAGTCGATCGAAAGCATCACGAACGCCTTTTGCCGGATCGGGCTTGGCGGGCGCGGCCTTTCCTTTTTGTCCATATACGAGTCCACCGAATAAAAAGACCGATAGAGCTATAAGTGCAAATTTTTTCATTCTATGAATCCTCCGCCGAAAGCGATTTGTACGCGGAAAGTTTATAATCTACGGACTTCGGGTTGCAAACACGTACGATTCCGGTAAGCGCGACATGACCACAAGTTTCAACTGCACTTCGTGCTCGGTACCGCTCGAGTTCGAAGGCACGACGATCCAGTATGCAGTTATCGCGGGAGTTCCGTTGTCGTTCCGCACCACTTTTTCGATTCAAGCGGCGACCTGTTTATCGCGGCTCGGCCTTAAGTCCTTAAGCAGAAACTAAACTTCCAGACAACCCGCCCACACGATTTCGTCATCTCGCCGGCCCGATCGCGCACTATTTCGTCTACTTCCTCGCTGAGGATTCTCTACAATCTCCTGTATTTTCTTTACGCTCGCTTCGCCGGGCTTGGCGGTACGATTCTTGCCGTGAGCCGACGCGGATTGGACGCGGTTGTTCTTTAAGCAGTTCGATTTACGACTCTTCCCGAAAGAGTTCAAAAGCAAAAGAATTTAGGAGGGAATCATTATGCATTCCACTACAAGGGTTCGATGGGCGGTTCTATTGGTGGTCATGCTGCTTTCGGGCACTGCTGTGTTTGCGAGCGAAATCGACGACTATGTTCCTGAGGTCACGGACCGCGTCGCACGCATCAGCTTTGTTCAAGGCGACGTTCAGATCCGTCGCGCCGACAGTCAGGATTGGGAAGTAGCCGTGTTAAATCTTCCGATCGTCGAAGGCGACGAGATCGCAACCGACGGCAACGGAAGATTCGAGATCCAGTTCAACAGCTACACACATCTCCGCGTCGCTGAAAATTCACAGATCAAGTTTGTCGGCCTGCAAGACGGCGGCATCGCACTTAGCGTTCCGCTTGGTACGGTGGTTCTGCGTGCTTCGGAGTTTGATGGAAGCCGTTCTTTTTTTGAGATCGACGCACCGAAGACGACGATCTCGATCCAGAAAGCTGGTATGTATCGCATCGAGGCCGGCGTACCCGACAGTCTCGAGGTGATCGTCTCAGCGACAGACGGTGGCGAGGCTCGCGTCTATTCTGCCGACGCCGGTTTCACTGTCAAGAACGGACGCCGGGCAAAGGTCTTTATCGGCGGCAATCAGTCAGGCGAGTGGGAAACCGCCGAAGCCGCCCGTTTCTCCGACGAGTTCGACACCTGGTCGCTCGACCGTGACACGATCATCGCGCAGCGAATTCGCGACGCATACTACGATCGGTATTACGACCGCGACATTTACGGAGCGGAAGATCTGAACGAGTACGGCGAGTGGATCCACACGCGAAAGTACGGATACGTTTGGCGGCCGTACAGCACATCGGTGAGCCAATACTCGAACTGGTCGCCGTATCGATACGGCCACTGGCGCTGGGTACCGCCGTACGGATGGACATGGGTGAACGACGAGCCGTGGGGTTGGGCGACGTACCATCACGGCAGATGGGTTTGGGACAGTGGGTCATGGTATTGGACGCCGTACGGTTATTATCGCAACAGCCGGAGCTGGTGGCAGCCGGCACTTGTGGTGGTCAGCAATTTTGGCGGGAATGTTTGCTGGTATCCGCTTCCCTACAATTACGGATATTACAATTACAACTCGTACTACAACTCGCACCACGGCGGTGGGCATCATGGAAATAACTATAACGGTCATGGAAACGGGCCGGTGGCGGGCGGTCCGACGCCGACTCCCAATCCTACGCCTACGCCGGCCGGAACTCCGCCGTTTACGCCGATCCGCAACGGAAGAGACAGGCTGAATATTCCACCGTTTGAGAATGTTCCGCCCGGAGGCGTGGTAACGGTTCCGGCGAGCCAGTTCGGCCGCGGCAAGGGTAAGTTTGGAACGCCGTCGCTCGCCGTTGCGAAGACTTTGTTATCGAAGGCGCCGGACGATAGACAGTCGCCACCAATACTACCAACTTACACCGAACTGGATGGCAAGATCAGTCCCGAGATCCGGACAGTGCGTCCGCCCATGGTTCGAACGGTAGCCGACGCTCAGACCGGAGCGACTGCCCGGAAATCCGATGCACCGCTTGATCAGGAGCTGCAGAAGTCACGCATCTTCGGCGGCCGGGCTCCGCTTCGAATAAACACGAGTCAGGGTGAGATCAAGACGGTGAACTCAGGCGACGAACCGCGGAAAATGGGGGCTGTCGAACGTCCTGTCATCAAAGGGAACGACCGGGATGATACGCCGCCGATACGGCAGGCTCCGACGCAGAAGCAGGAGACCCCTGTTTTCTCTCCGCCGATAAGGCAGCGGGACGAAACTCAGAAGGCACCCGTTCGTGTTCCGCGATACGATCCTCCGCCGCGTGACGAGCCGGTCAAAACGCCGAGGTACGAACCGCCACCGCCGCGTAATGATCCGCCGCCGCGTCATGATCCTCCGACGCGGAACGATCCGCCGCCGAAGAGCGATCCGCCGCCAACCAAAAGCGAGCCGAGCAAGCCCGCTCCAGTGATTGATCGCAAGAAGGACGGGCGTTAGCTTTTGCGACGCGGAGACGGGGAGAAAGGGAGACACGGAGACAGGAGACAGGAGACAGGAGACAGGAGACAGGAGACAGGAGACAGGAGACAGGAGAC
>JBDTSA010000033.1:0-10412 GCA_039931335.1 Acidobacteriota bacterium | reverse complement strand
CAATACTTCGGCACCGGGTTCCGCGGCGAGTGCTTTTTCGACATCCGCTTTGCGGCCGTCTTCGCAGAAAAATGCTATGCAGCCACCGCCGCCCGCGCCGCAGACTTTCGGCGCGACCGCTCCGTTAGCGAGGGCTTTGTCGATCAACATGTCCATCTGAGGTGTAGTGATATGCGGCGAAAGGCGTTTGCGATGCGGGTGAACATCCCGCAGAATTTCGCCCACCGAATCCCAATCGTTTTTGAGCAACGCTGCGCGCATGGCAATCGATGAGTCGCGGATCCCTTCGAATATTTCGAACATCTCCTTGTCACCGTCGATGTGGCGTTTTGTGATTTCCCAATTATTCGTACCGGAATTGCGCGGCTCACCAGTGTAAAGGACGGCTGTCCGCCGTTCGAGAGTCTCGACATCGATCTCGAGGGCTTCGCGATTCATGCCAGCGGGACTGAAGTGAATACATGCTGCACCGCCGTACTGAGCTGAGTAGTAGTCCTGATACCCGGTCGGAACGCGAATGACCTGACACTCGACGTTCGCCGCGATCGGAATAAAGCGCTCGGGAGCATAGCGATCGCCGACGAGCTTATTGAGGGCACCGATACACGCGATGTTCAGAGTCGACGATCCTGCAAGGCCGGCACCGGCCGGAGCCTCGGATTCGGTCGTCATGTGAAAGCCCGTCTCAGGTTTGAAGAAATAGACGAGCTTGGATAGTAATTCCAAACGCGGCTCGTCTTTTAGCTCGCCGATGCGGTCGAGGCTTGTTTCAAATCGCACGTCGCGATCGACGGATTCGAGGACGATCGTTGAGTCATCACGTGTCTCGATCCGGCACTTTGCGAGCAGGCTGACGGCGAAGTTCACTGTCGCCGCGCCCTCGTGAAAGAGAAACAGAGGCGGAATATCAATTGTTCCTCCGGCGAGATCGACCCGCGTCGGAGCTGAGGATTCGATGATCATGTAAGGATCGATGTTTTTTGTTCGTTGATCTTTGGATGAACGCGATCAGTACGTGTTCTGGATTGTAGCAAAGAGCGGCGAGGACGACGAACGCGGAATCAATGAACCGATCTACTTCTTCGCGGCCTTGGAAGCCTTCCCTTTCGGGGCATTATCCTTTCCGTCGCGATTCGGCTCGCGCGTCAGGTGAAAGCGCTCACCGAGATCGTGAAGCTTCTCAGAGGCAACCTCTTCGACAGCATGCAGTCTTTCTTCGATGCGATGGATAGTCGCCGGACTCGCTTCTTCGACCTTCTCCGACAGCCAAAACCGTTCAATCACGTAGAAGATGATGATCCCGGTGAGGACGATGAAGAAAAGCGCGACTCCTATTTGCTTGAAGTCACCGATCATCGACGTGATCGCTCCGCTGAAGAAGTATCCGGCACCCGACAAAAGCAGGACCCAGATTCCACAGCTGAGCGCGTCAAGCGCAAGAAAGCGCAGGAACGGCATCTTACCGATACCGTAGAAGACGCACATTGCCGCGCGTATGCCGTAGATGTATTTTGAGATGACGATAGCGAATCCGCCGAACTTGTCGATGAGCTTTTCTACCCGAGGCTGGGCCATTTGGTAGAACCGGTAATGCTTCGCGTTCTCGTGCGCCATGCGTCCGACGCCGTACGCGACGCAATCTCCGGTCATTCCGCCGAGCGTTCCGAACAGGATCACCTTCAAAAAGCTATACGGCCCGAAGAACCCACCGTGCGCCATCGTGCCGGATATCAGAAGCGTTATATCGCCCTCGACGGTACACAACGCGAAGACCGCGTAAATGCCGTACTGCTCGATGATTTGGGAAAGTTGATCCATAAAGATCGTCGGGGAAGTGAACTGCCGGGTTCTCCAAGAGAGTAACTTTCGGGCTATGTGCTAGTCAAACAAATCGTGGATCGTGAATAGTTAATCGTAAATCGTAAATAGGGTAGTTGGGGGGTTCAGGGCGCACTATTAACGTTTTACGATTAACTACTATTTACGACTTTGTTGACAGCCTATGCCCCACTGACTAAAATCGCTCTAGTTTTTCAAGCTAATATGAGCGAACAAGTTGATCCGGCGGAAAGAATGGTCGGCATCGAAGCGTCAGTTTCGTCGTTTCGGGCAGTTTGCCTCGACGGCACGGGCAAAATAGTTGGAACGGAAACTTCGACGTTTGATGTTACCGCGGGCACTTCGCCGCAGCTCAAAACGTTCATTTCCAGTTTGAAACAAAAGTTCGGTCCGTTCGACCGGATCGGTGTTGCGGTCCCGGGGCTTATCCGCCGCGACTCGGGCCGGGTCGCTTACTCCGCTCACATTCCCGAGCATTCCGCTATCGATCTTGCGGACGCGATCGAAAAGGCGACCGGCGATAAAGCGGTCGTTGAGAACGACGCGAACGCCGCAGCGTATGGCGAATTGAAGCTCGGAGCCGGTCGCGGAAGCGCAAATCTCTTTTATGCGACGCTTGGCGTCGGCGTCGGTGGTGCTCTGATCCTCGACAACCAAATATGGCGTGGTGTTTCCGGGTTTGCAGGGGAGTTTGGATACGTCGCGATCAACTCCGACGGAATGCGTCTCGAAGACGTCGCATCCGCTGCGAACATAGTTCGGCGCACGCGCACGCGTTTCAACCGTGACAGCACGTCGTCGCTCAACAAGCTCGACGAAGAGCAGATCTCGATCTACGAAATAGTCGAAGCGGCGGAGAACGGAGATGACTTTGCAAGCTTGATGCTTGAGCGGACCGGCAACTACGTCGGTACGGCGATCGCCACGGTGATCAATCTTCTAAATATTGAAAAGATCGTTATCGGCGGTGAGATCATGCATGCAGGACACCTTGTTCTCGATGCGGTGATCAGAAGGGCCCGCGAGTTGTCATTCGGCCCGTCGTTCGACAACGCTGACATCGCTGCCGGCGAGCTCGGCGAGAACGCCGCCGCGATCGGGGCTGCGTTGATCGCCAACGAGAATTAGACGCCTCACATAAACAAGCAGCGCAAGAATTCATTATCTTACTGATGAGAAACGCTAATTTCGTGATCCGTTGCTAATCACCACAACCCGAATTATTTTCTAGGTGATGGTATTTGCGGAATTTACGAGATTTAGTAGAATTGTGAAAAGTTTTACGGAAGCTTTCTCAATTCAAAATCAGCTAGTTGCGAATACCGACCAGGCACTTCACCAGCCAGGTAACCGTTGAGGTTTAATCATTCGGACCCGGGCGGGAGACTTGATAAATGGCGCAATTTTTTCACAAGAGTGCAAACAACATCGCTCGGATCAGCATGATCCTCGGCGTCGTTCTTGCGGGGACGGCGTTTTATGTTTACACGCAGGTCGCCAGATCGTCCTATCTGACCGGACGCTATCTGGAGAAGCAACAGCCGGTTCAGTTCAGTCACAAGCATCACGTTGGTGACGACGGTATCGATTGCCGATATTGCCACTGGACGGTCGAAACGACCGCGTCGGCGGGCATGCCCCCGACTCAGACCTGCATGAACTGCCATAGCCAGATCTGGTCGGACAGCCCTTACTTGGAACCGGTTCGTGCCAGTTACCGTGATAACAAGCCGATCGAATGGGAGCGGGTTCACGATCTTCCGGAGTTCGCGTATTTCAATCACAGTATTCACGTCGCGAAAGGTGTCGGATGCTCGACATGTCACGGGCAGATCGACAATATGCCGGCGGTTTATCAGGAAAACACTCTTCAGATGGAATGGTGTCTTGCCTGCCACCGCGAACCCGAGAAGTTTATCCGGCCAAAGTCGGAAATCTTCAACATGCAGTGGCAAGACTCAGACCTCACCGCCGAAGAGCGTATAGATCTTAAGGAAAAGTACAAGATTCGCGGCAAGGAAATGATGACGAGCTGTTCGACTTGTCACAGATAGGGTTTGAGGGGTGGCCGCCGAGGCCGCCGAGATTTTTGTTGGAAAGTTGAGCCGTCCGACCACGCATTGGTTTTACTCTGTGTGCTCGGTGGCAAATTGCTTAAGGAAGAAGAATGGCCAGTCAGGACAGCAAAAATAACTTTGCATTGATGCGGGACAAGATCTTGTCTCAGAGCGGTAAGGATTATTGGCGCAGCGTTGATGAGTTTGTCGATGCTCCCGAATTTGAGGAATTCGTAAAACGGGAATATCCGGTGCACTCCGAGGATTGGGACAACGCCGTCAGCCGCCGGACCTTCGTCAAGCTCATGGGTGGAACATTGGCTCTCGCCGGCCTGTCGGGATGCGTGATCCAACCCGCTGAAAAGATCGTTCCTTACGTACGGCCCGAGCAAGACATGCTTCCCGGAAAGCCTCTCTTTTTCGCGACGGCTGTGTCGCTTGGTGGCGTCGCGACGGGGCTCCTTGCTAAATCTTTTGATGGCCGTCCGATCAAGGTCGAAGGGAATCCGGATCATCCAGGCAGCCTCGGTGCGACCGACGTACTTGCCCAGGCGTCGCTGATGGACATGTACGACCCGGACCGCTCGCAAGAGATTTCGTTCCGCGGCTCGCCGAAAACGTGGGAGAACTTCATGTCGACGCTCCGATCGGCGATCGACGAAAATCGAGCGGATGGCGGAGCCGGCGTGAGGTTCCTTACTCAGACCGTGACGTCGCCGACCCTGATGAACCAATTTCGACTGTTGACGGCCGAGATGCCGAACGCAAAATGGGTCAGTTACGAGCCGGTCAATAATGACAATGCGATCGCCGGTGCTCGAATGGCATTCGGATCGCCAGTCCAGACGATTTACAAGTACGATCTCGCCGACCGCATCCTTACTCTCGATAAAGACATTTTCTCGGACTTCAACGTCCGCTACATGAAGGACTACGCGAAGAAGAAAAATCTTCGCGGCGAAAATAAAGAGATCAACCGGCTCTATTCGATAGAGACGACGATGACCTTGACCGGTGCGAAGGCGGATCATCGAATCGCCGTCAAACCGAGCCAGATGGCCGAAGTCGCAAAAGCCGTTGCCGCAGCTCTTGGCGTCGGTGGTGCTAGCTCGACATACACCGAGAACGCAAAATGGATCGCGGCAATGGCAAAGGATCTGCAGGCTTTTCGCGGCCGCTCCATCGTCGTCCCCGGAAACAATCAGTCGCCGGTTGTCCATGCCCTGGCACATGCAATGAATGCCGCGCTTGGGAATGTCGGACAGACTGTCATCTACGCTGATCCGTTCACGCCTTCGGAGAAGACGCAGGTCGAACAGCTCCGCGAATTGGTTGGCGACATCGACGCTGGACGCATCAAGATGCTCGTCGTCCTCGGCGGCAACCCGGTCTACAACACGCCGGCCGATCTCAGACTTAATGAAGAGCGACTGAAAAAAGTCGGGCTTCGCGTGCATCTTGGAACGCACTACGACGAAACTGCCGAGCTCTGCCACTGGCACGTCGCGGAAAAGCATTATCTTGAAAGCTGGAGCGACGCCCGTGCCTATGACGGAACGGTTTCGATCATTCAGCCGCTGATTCAGCCGCTCTACGACAGCCACAGCGCTCACGAGGTCGTGCAGCTATTCTTCAAGGAGAATTTCGACCAGAAAGATTACGACATCGTCCGCGCGTACTGGCAGACGCAGACAATCGCCGCTGCCCCAGCGCCGGCGGCTGCGGCAGCGACGGCGTCGAGCAATATCCCAGCACCAGCGTCAACTACATCTACGAACAACGCCAACTCGGCTTCGGCCCAAACGCGTCCCGCACAGGTCGCCGCGAAGACCGCCGCTCCGGCGACAACGGCACAAAGACCGGCAGCAGCTGGGGGCACACGTTCCTTCGAAGACAACTGGCGACGCATCGTGCACGATGGTGTTGTTCCGAATACGGCCGCGATACCAAAGACCGTTTCGGCGAATACTGCTTTTCTTGGTCAGCCCGCCGTACCGGCGGCGAACGCCGGGCCGATCGAGATCTCGATCCTTCCCGATCCCTCGGTTTACGACGGACGTTTTACAAACAACGGCTGGCTGCAGGAACTGCCTAATCCGCTGACAAAGATCACATGGGAAAATGTCGCGCTGATCAGCCCGAATACGGCGAGAAAGCTGAACCTGAATCAGGCCGGCGACAGCGACCAGGTTTCAGGTGCGGGTGGCGAACGGCCGATAAGCTTTATCAATTCGAAGGGCTCGAATATGTTCTCGGATTTGGTAACGCTCGACTATCAAGGCGGCCAGGTCTCGAAACCAGTTCCGGTGTGGATCGCACCCGGTCAACCGGATGACGTCGTGACGATTTTTCTCGGATACGGGCGAACGCGGGCCGGACGGGTCGGGACGGGTATAGGTTACAACGCCTTCGACGTCGTCCGTTCGGACGCCATGAACTTCGGGACTGGAAGCATTACTGCGACAGGTGCCCAAGCGACGATCGCTTCGACCCAGATCCATTTCAATATGGAGGGCCGGGACATTCTACGCGTTTGGGATTTCAACGATCTCGAGAACGAGATCGAGCACGCCGCTGAGAAGAACGAGGATATGTATCCGAAGTCGATGTACAAGACAGCGGCCGACGAATACCAAAAGACATACGACAAGTATCATCGCTGGGGAATGTCGATCGATCTGAACTCGTGCGTCGGATGCAACGCGTGCGTGCTCGCGTGCCAGTCCGAGAATAATATTCCGGTTGTTGGTCGCGAACAGGTCGAGCGAAGCCGCGAGATGCACTGGATGAGGATCGACACATATTTTGCAGGCGATGACCTGAGCAATCCGGTCGGCCCGCACTTCCAACCTCTTCTTTGTCAGCAATGCGAACAGGCTCCGTGCGAAGTCGTTTGCCCGGTCACGGCGACCGTCCACAGTGCCGAAGGGCTCAACGACATGGTGTACAACCGCTGCGTCGGAACGCGATATTGTTCGAACAACTGCCCGTACAAAGTTCGACGGTTCAACTTTATGTTGTATCAGGATTGGGATACGCCGCAGTACAAGCTGATGCGTAACCCGGAAGTCACGATTCGCAGCCGCGGCGTCATGGAGAAATGCACGTACTGCACACAGCGTATCGCGGCGGCGCGAATTGAAGCCGAAAAGGATGCTCGTGCGATCGCCGACGGGGAAGTTATCACCGCATGCCAGGCTGTCTGCCCGACTGATGCGATCGTCTTCGGCGATATTAACGACAAGCAGAGCCAGGTCGCCCACCTCAAGGAGGACCCGCGGAACTACAATCTGCTAAACGAGCTCAACACGCAGCCGCGGACGACCTACATGGCTGAGCTAAAGAACCAGAATCCCGAAATGCCGGATTACAGGGCGCCGAAACCGAAGAAAGCAAAAAGCGCCGAGTCAAAGGGTGAGACAAAGCCTGCGGGCGAAGATCATTGATTCATTGAATTAGTTCGCTGGCTGATAGAGCCGGCGAACAAGTTGCGAAAATCATGAAGGATTTGAAACGGATCCAACAAAAAATTTACCCGCCGATGGTCGAGGGCGACCACACTTTCGGTACGGTGTCGGACAAGATCGGCGATGTAACGCTGAAAAAGAAGACGCCGTTCGTTTGGTTCGTCGGTTTCGGTATCGCCTTTCTGACGGCGCAACTGTTGCTGATGTCAGTCACCTATCTCCTGGCTAAGGGTGTAGGTATATTTGGAAACAATCAACCCGTAGGTTGGGCGTTTCCAATCATCAACTTTGTCTGGTGGATCGGTATCGGTCACGCGGGTACGCTAATCTCGGCGATCCTTTTGCTCCTGAATCAAAAGTGGCGAACATCGATCAACCGGTTTGCCGAGGCCATGACGCTCTTCGCCGTCGCCAACGCCGCGGTCTTTCCACTTCTCCACACAGGGCGTCCTTGGCTCGCGGCGTACTGGCTGTTCCCGTATCCGAACACGATGGGGATCTGGCCGCAGTTTAGAAGTCCACTGGTGTGGGATGTTTTCGCCGTCTCTACATACGCTACGATTTCGCTTCTATTCTGGTATGTCGGGTTGATACCGGATCTCGCGACGCTTCGCGATCGTGCAAAGAACAAGTATTTCAAATTTGCTTACGCCACCTTGTCATGGGGATGGCGAGGAAGTGCGCGCCACTGGCATCGCTACGAGATCGCGTATCTCCTGTTGGCTGGGATCTCGACTCCACTCGTTCTTTCGGTCCACTCGATCGTGTCTTTTGACTTCTCGGTGTCACAAGTCCCGGGATGGCATGCGACGATCTTTCCACCGTACTTCGTCGCGGGTGCTATCTTTGCGGGTTTTGCGATGGTGCTTATCCTCTGTATCCCGCTTCGTGTCTGGTACAACATGAAGGATTTCATCACGGACACCCATTTGATCTACATGGGCAAGGTGATGCTCGCGACGGGCTTGATCGTCGTCTACGGTTATGCGATGGAGGCCTTCTTTGGCTGGTACAGCGCGAGTCAATACGAAGTGTTCATGATCAAGAACCGAATCTGGACAGGGCCCTACTGGATGTTTTACTGGATGCTGATCTTCTGTAACGGCCTGTCGATCCAGCTTCTTTGGTTCAAGCGTTTTCGCGAAAGCCCATTTTGGCTGTTCATGATCTCGATCGTCGTCAGCATCGGAATGTGGCTCGAGCGTTTCGTTATTATTATCACGAGTTTGAACCGTGACTTCCTGCCTTCGTCATGGGCAATGTATTCGCCTACTATTTTTGACGTCAGCATGTTTATCGGCACGTTAGGCTTCTTTTTCTCGCTGATATTCCTGTTCGTGCGTTTTCTGCCGATCATTTCTATCTTCGAGGTGCGTACGCTTTTGCCTGCGGCGAATGTTCACGGGCGTCAGCAGGATTTCGACGAAAGCGTTTTGGAAGTCGAATACACGTATGAGAGGACCGATCCGCCTAATAAGTAAGGATCGGCGATTGTTATTTGAAATTTGATAAGAGGGACCGAAGCTGCAAATGAGTTCTAAGAGCAGGATCATCCAAGTCGGCTTAGCGGTACTGGCGTTTGTTCTATGCGTTGGCATGATCTACGTCACGGGCCGCGACTATGCT
Source organism: Acidobacteriota bacterium (assembly GCA_039931335.1). Classification (GTDB taxonomy): domain Bacteria; phylum Acidobacteriota; class Blastocatellia; order Pyrinomonadales; family Pyrinomonadaceae; genus OLB17. The sequence goes on along the minus strand of JBDTSA010000033.1, from coordinate 1,423 downwards.
GATTTTGCGGACAGTATCGATTACGTCACTGCTTCCCGGATGCTCATTGAGAACGGAAGCTATCCGACGGTCGGCGGATTGAACTTCTTCCGTGCTCCGCTGTTTCCGTTGTTCATGGCGGGCGTCTGGAGTGTTACTGGCGAGAGTTTTTTCGCCGTCAAGATCGCTCAGGCAATCCTTCACGTGCTGACGACGCTAATGATCTTCAGAACGGCGAAACTCTTCACCGGAGAAATGCTTGTTGCATCGCTTGCCGGCTTGTTGTTTGCGGTGAATCCGTTCTTTGTATATCAGGCGGCGGCGATCCAGACCGAGGCACTGCACACGTTCCTCGTGACGCTCGCTCTGATGCTCTTTGTAAAGATGGTCTTGTCGGAGGAAGGTTTCGATTTGAAAACCGCGGCGGCGTGCGGAATATCATTCGGGCTTGCGGCCCTTTGTAAAAACTCCGCTCTCGGCGTGTGCATCGTGTTGGCTGTTGCGATGCTCGCACTCTGCTTCCGGCGGAGGAACAGTTTTGCGGCGGCGGCATTGATGATGGTCGGAATGTTTGCGGCGATCTTGCCATGGACTTTTTACAATTTGAAAACGCGCGGCGAATTTATCCTGATCAACGACGCGAGCGGGTTTGCCGAATGGATCGGAAATCATCCGGCGAATCTTCGGATCTACGAAGGGACATTCGCGAGCCGTGAAGAGACGCAGCAGTACCAGGAGTACATCGGGAAAACCCTCGCTGCCGAGCAGATCGCAGAGTGGCAACGAACGACAGGTTACAGCGGACTTTCGTTCAAGCAAAGGGAACGCCTCTGGCAGCAGAAGGCGATTGAAAATGCGGAAGCCGAGCCCTGGATCACCGCGAGGCTCATCGGATGGAAGGTTATTGGCTTCTGGCGCCCGTGGTTGAGTGCGGATATCTATTCGGCGAAAGGCATGCTGTTATCGGCAGCATTGCTGATTCCGCTTTTCGTTCTCGGCTTTGCCGGTGTGGTAATCGCCGGCCGCCGAACGAGATTGAAAAAAGTAGTGATCCTTTACGTGATCATGCTGGTCTTTCTGACCGCCGTCCACGCGGCGCTGGTGAGTACGATGCGGCTGCGGCTGCCTTACGTGGACCCGTTCATGACGATATTTGCGGCGATCACCATCGTCGCCGTGTTGTCGAGATTTGGAGGGGAGCGAATTGATAGCGTGAATCGGTTTTTGAATGGTTCGCATTAGATTTTTTGTGTCGGTGCGAGATTTTGGTTATGGAAAAGAATTTATACGGATTACTGGCTGAGTTTGATTCGCCGACCGAGTTGGTTGACGCGGCTAACTCCGTCCGTGAGGCGGGCTTTACGAAGACAGACGCCTTTTCGCCGTTTCCGCTTCATGAGATCGATGAAGCGCTCGGGATAAAGCGAAGCATTTTGCCGGTGCT
>JBDTSA010000032.1:0-10432 GCA_039931335.1 Acidobacteriota bacterium | reverse complement strand
CCCGTCGAGGTTGCCACGAAGAGTATTGACAATGTCAGCCCGACAACGGCTACGCCGGCTGACGAGAAGCTGAACACCCTCGAGGAGATCACGAATTACAACAACTTCTACGAGTTCTCGACCGGCAAGCGTGACGTCGCGAGAAAGGCAGGAGATCTTATAACCCGGCCATGGACGATCGAGATCGGCGGGCTTGTCCAGAAACCACGGACGTTTGATATTGAGGATCTGTTGAAGTTCGACCAGGAAGAGCGGATCTATCGTCACCGCTGCGTAGAGGCGTGGTCGATGGTGATCCCGTGGATCGGCTTTCCGCTAAAGAAACTTCTCGATCAAGCTGAGCCTCTCGGGAATGCAAAGTACGTAGCGTTTGAAACAGCCTATGATCCCGAGCGAATGCAATCGTCCTTCTCGGCCGGGATCGATTTTCCATACGTCGAAGGCCTGCGGCTGGACGAAGCTATGCATCCCCTCACGACACTGGCAACCGGGCTCTATGGTAAACAGATGCCGAATCAAAATGGCGCCCCGATTCGGCTCGTTGTTCCGTGGAAATATGGCTTCAAAAGTATTAAGTCGGTCGTCAAGATCACGCTCTCCGAGAACGAGCCTCCGACGACGTGGAATCTGGCCGGGGCCGATGAATACGGATTCTACTCGAATGTAAATCCGGAAGTTGATCACCCGCGCTGGTCGCAGGCAACCGAACGACGGATAGGCGAAGTTGCCCGAAGGAAAACGCTCCTCTTCAATGGATATGCTGACGAAGTCGCGTCGATGTACGCGGGGATGGATCTGAAGAAGTATTTTTGATGCAGGACGTAAAGCTCAATAAGTTCCTGATCTCGTTGAACGCGCTAATTCCCCTGGCGTTTTTGCTATTCGATTGGTATCGCGGCGAGTTGGGGGCGAACCCGATAGAATTCTTTTTGCGGACGGCAGGAGTGCTCGCATTGACCTTCATCTTAATTACGCTTTCGATCACTCCTCTTAGAAAGATCTTCGGCTGGAACGGGCTTATCAAATACAGAAGGATGCTCGGACTTTACGCCTTCTTTTACGCGCTTATCCATCTGATCACCTACAGTATTTTTGACAAGAGTCTGGACCTTGCGGCGATCGTTTCAGACGTTTGGCAGAGGCCTTTTATTGCTCTGGGCATGCTCGCTTTCACGATGCTCGTACCACTCGCCGTCACGTCGACGAACGGTTGGGTGAAGCGTCTCGGTGGAAAGAAGTGGGCGCGTCTTCATAAGCTGAGTTACGTGATCGCGATCTTCGGCGTGATCCACTTTTGGATGATCGTAAAATCGGACGTCTTTTATCCGGCTCTTTTTGGGTTGGTGGTTGCGGTTCTGCTTGGCTATCGGATCATCGTAAACGTGAAACCGGAGCCCGCGAAAACAAGAAAGGAAACTGCAGCTTAAGAAAATTTATCGGCGGGTATCGAACTTTCGTCGGTAATCCTGCCCGTTAATATCGATCGTCTTACACATCTCAAAGACTCGCGAACGAAGGCGTACGCCGATCCGATCTTCTAACGTTTCTTCACGATCGTTCATGCGTTCGTCGGGATAGTTGGTCGTAAAGATCGTGGCTTTCTGTTCGTTGTAGCGCGTATTGATGATGTGAGCCATCGTGTCCTTGACCCAATCGGTCGGCTTTGACGCGCCGAGCTCATCCAAAACGAGGATCTCAGCATTTAAGACCGGAGCGAGCACGCCAAGCTCGGAGGTTTTTGTATTGTTATTGTAGGAATCCTGAATCTCCTTCAGCAGCGAGCCAAATTCGTAGAATAGGCAGCTGAATCCGCGTTCGAACAATCCTTTTAAGATCGAAACGGCGAGATGTGTTTTTCCAACGCCGACGGAGCCGACGAACAGAAGCCCGCGATCTACCGCCGGATATTCCATCGCGAACTGAGTAGCGAGCCGAAGCGCTTTTACCTGCGACGGATCAGACGGAAGATAACTATTGAAGTGACAGCCGGCGTATCGTTTCGGGAGCTTCGCTTTTTCAAATTGTCCGCCATCTGTTCTCTGTTTCTGGCAAGCACACACACGAGCGCCTTTTCCGGCGATGATTTCCATTCCGGAACCGAAGCATATCGGACACGCGTCATCTATTTCTTTGAGGGCTTTTCCCGCGGGCACCGCACTCAGGGCTTTTTTTGCTTGTTCAGTTGGCATGAAGATCGGAGAAGTTGAAAGGATTATAGCACTCGCATTCGGCGAATCAAGTTCTTGTAGATTTGATGAAGATCTTTGAAAAGGAGCGACATCGCAACAACATCGAACCGAAGGTCGTATGCTATATTTACGTTTTCGTAACGGATGAGTTTATGGGTCTGGTCAGAAATCTTTTGTTAAAGCTCGGTCTCGCCGACCTCAGTTCTGAGAGGACGCCGATCAGCGTCTTTCTCCTTGACGATGATCGGCGCCGACATCGATGGTTCGAAAAACGGTTTTCCGGAGATGAACTAGACATCGCCGAAACTGTCGAAGATGCAAAGAAATTCCTGTCGGAAGGGAGTTATGACGCAATCTTTCTCGATCATGATCTACTGCCGCATCACTACGAAACCAACGATCACAACGACTACGCTAGCACCGGGTACGCGATCGCCGAATTTCTAAACGAGCGGGCGGAACTGCAGCGGGCGGCGACTATCATCGTTCACACTCGCAACGCCGACGCGGCCATCCCGATGGTACAAAAATTAAGAGCAACGGGACGCAACGTAGAGTACGTCGCGTTCCCTATGCTCGACCTGAAGATCAAGAATTATTGGAAACGGTGATAAGTGCGAAAAAAGCAGAAGCAAATCGAGATCATCCTCACCTTTACTTTTTAGCTTTTAGCTCGTCCAGCTCTTTCTGGGTCTGTGCGATCAGTCCCTTCACACCGTTTTTCAGATTGTCATCTTTCAATCCTTCGACGGACTTATTCAGCGCCATAAGGTAGGCAGTTTTCAGGGCCTGTTCCTTCGGCACCTTGACGTCGGGCTCGACGCCGGTACCTTCCCAATTCGTTTTCGATATTGGGTTGATCGCACGTCCAACCGGAATAAATACTCCGAAATGATCGGCGAGCCGCACCATCCCACCTGGATGAGCGCCGCCGCCGGTCGTTTCGCCGATCACCGTCGCACGCTTTAGATTCTTCAAATTGTAAGTAAACTCTTCGGCACCCGAGAAAGTATAGTTGCTAGTCAGAATATAGATGTCCTTGTTTGTGAACTTGATCTTCGCCGATTCGGGTTTGGTCCAGAACTCGTCCGTTCTGTTGTCCTTTCGCCAGTACAGGTCGTTAAGGTGGACAGGTTTGTCGCCGAACAGGTAAGACGAGATAACCGCGATCATCGCCGGATTACCGCCTCCGTTCTGCCGTAGATCGAAGATCAACGCTTCTGTGTTCTGAAGAAATGTCATCGCGGCCGCGACGGTTTCCGCGCCTGCTTCGTGATCGTTAAATCCTCGCAGATCGATATAACCTATATTGCCGTTCATGCGTTCGACCTTCTCAAAGCCGTAATTTACTCGCCGGTTAAACCATCTACCCTGCTCGATCTCGGCTTCGGTTGGCTCGCGCCGGTCCTGGCGACTCGGAAGAACATCGTAGGAGTAGCGAACCCGGAGGTGCTTATCCTTACTGACGCCTTGCAGATCGGCCGTCAGCTTTTCAGCGAACGCCCGAGCGCTCGTGATGGAGTCATACTCTTTTGCCGAGACGCGCGAGCGAATATCTGTTTCCATCTTTTTCGCTGTTTCGGGAAATACGTATGTCTCGTTCAATTCCTTGAGCATGAGATCGATCACTGCTGATCGCGTTGCGGAATCCACAGTCAGGTCCGGGGCCATCTGGGGCTGCTGGGCTTCACCATCTGGCGACATAACAAATCCGCAGCCGAAAACGACGACTGCGGCGAGATAGATGATTCGGTTTTTCATTGCGGTTAATACTCCTTATTACTAACTAACGGGTGATCAATCCTTTCAGCAAAAGATCCGCGAGGGCGGATATGCGTTTTTCGATTTCTTTTCGTTCTCCGAGTTCCTGGGTGCTGAGACTGTACGGCAGCAGTGAATTAGTCGCGAGGAGAAGCGAGTCTGCGGCAGCGGCCGCGTTTACTTTTGTAAAAGCGCCTTCGTCGACGCCGACCTTGATCAACTTCGCGAAGATCCTGGCCTCCTCTTCGAAATAACGCTTTCGGCGTTCGAGCAGGCTCGGCCGGATCTTCGATAACAGGTCGTTTAGACTTTGCCTATAGTGCTGGACACTGTCGAAGCGAAAGATCACGCGTTCGATTAGCATCTCCTTCAGACGACTCTCGCACGAAGTCTTTTTGTGGGTGATCTCATCCAGATGGGATTTCAGTCTTTCGATGATGGCGTCGATGTGCGACAAGGCGATCTCCTCTTTACTCGAAAAATGCAGATAAACACTGCCTTTTCCGATTCCGACCTCCGCCGCGAGGTCGTCTATGGTCATTTTCTTGTAGCCGTTCCGCGCGAGCAGTCGATCGGTCGCGTCGAGAATCGCACTCTTGACGTCACGAATTTGCGTTGCATTCTTCATAGAGATCGTATTCTGACCAGAATGAGATTTCGGTCATAAATTAGAGACGAATATAGCACAGTTTTTGTTTCAAGAAAGTTTTTAGTTGAGGGTCGAACTTAAAGACCAGCGAGGTCCCACTTCTTTTTCACGTCGATGATCAGCTCGGCAACCTTATCAGTTACCTTCTTGTAATACTCATCCGCCTTTTTCTGATCAAACCTCGGATAGCCCTGACCTTTTTGATATAGGCCGATCGAGGACGGGAAGGGAACCGCTGACCAAGTGCCAGCGGCGGGATACGCGGTTGCGAGCTCGGGCTTGTACCTGTCGGCGTGCACGAGGCTCGCGTCGATAGCCTGAATGAATGCGGTCTCGTTCAACCCTGCGTGGCCACCATCTTCACCGAACACTGCTTTCGTTTCGTCGGATGCAAATGACCACCAGTTGATCACCAAAGTCCGTACTTTCTTCTCGACGGCAACTTCGGCCGCGACCGATTGTAGAACCGCAGTCTGTCCGCCGCCATGGCCGTTAAGAATGATGATGTTGCGGAAGCCGTTTTTTGCGAGCCCCTCGAGGATCTGTTTTACAAACGGTCGGTACGCGGCTTCGGTAATCTGAAACGCGCCCGGATAGGCTTCCATCGACCCCGTGATACCGTACGGCAGAGTCGGGGCGATCATCGCGTTCGTCCGCCGCGAGATCGTCTTCGCCATCGCGGTCGGCGCGGTATTGTCAGCACCATTGTTTATGACACCGTGCGGCTCCAACGTTCCGGTCGCAAGCAAAACAGTATCGATCTTCGATGGAACGCTTTCCTTGAATTCCATCCAATTGATCCGATCCATCTCGCGAGTCGACACAATGTCAGTATTCTGCGAGAACAAACTACTCGAGCAGGAAATCGAGATCACGAAAAAGAGAAGCAGTTTCATAGAAGTTTTCTCCGCGAGCATCTCCTCCGAGCTACTCACTTTCCCCCACATCCTTAAGATATTTCTTACCCTTGAGTTTCTCCGGCAGCAGGTCATCGGTGTCAGGATACATTTCGTATCCTTTCCCATAGCCAAGGTCCTTCATCAGTTTCGTCGGCGCGTTTCTAAGATTTATCGGCACGGGCAAGTTTCCGAATCTCTTCGCGTCCTCCATCGCTTCACCGATCGCGTCGCACGACCGGCGATCCTTCGGTGCATTTGAAAGGTAAGCGACGCCCTGTGCGATATTGAGCATGCATTCGGGCAAGCCGATCGTTTCCACCGCGCGAAATACCGCATTTGCCACGACGAGTGCAGTCGGCTGTGCAAGACCGATATCCTCCGAGGCGAAGATCACCATCCGCCGGGCAATGAATTTCGGATCTTCGCCACCTTCGATCATCCGAGCCAGATAATACATCGCCGCGTCCGGCCGGCTCGCCCGCATCGATTTGATGAACGCGCTGATGACGTTGTAATGTTCCTCGCCCTTTTTGTCGTATCGCAGGAATTTTGACTGAAGCGTTTCTTTTAACGATTCGATCGTCACCGAGTCATAAAGGCGTGCCGTGTTTTCGATCATCGTCAAGGCCTGGCGAGCGTCGCCATTGGCCATCTCGATCAACCACGCCCGGGCCTCCTTATTCAGCTTAGAGCCCGTGCGCTCGATGATCGCTGCCATATCGGTATCGGTCAGTTCTTCGAGGACGAAGACCCGGAGTCGCGATAAGAGCGGCGAAATGACTTCGAAGCTCGGATTTTCAGTCGTCGCGCCGATCAGTATGAGATCGCCATTCTCGACGTACGGCAACAGAAAATCCTGTTGAGCTTTATTGAAGCGGTGGATCTCGTCCAGGAAAAGCACGCGCGGAATGAGCCGGGGCTCTCGCTTGTCGACAAGTTTCCGTATATCGTCCTTGCCGGCAGAGACAGCGGAAAGCTCGTGAAACTCTGCGTTGATCGCGTTGGCGTAGATCCGTGCGAGTGTCGTCTTTCCCGTTCCGGGCGGCCCCCAGAGAAGAAATGAAAAGATGTGGCCTTGTTCGATCGCCAGCCGTAGCGGTTTTCCCTCACCGACGAGGTGTTCCTGTCCGGCAAATTCACTCAAATCTCGGGGCCTGATTCGGTTGGCAAGCGGTTCCATGTTTGCAATGACAACATTATAGACCACGCGACGAGCACATTACTTCTCGCTGGATGAGATTTCCGCAACCGTGTTTCTCCACTTTGGAACGGCGATGATATTTTTTCCCAGTCGAAAAGAGATTGTTTTGCAACTTTCTTTGGGGGAATGCGTGAATGAACCTGATTGATAACGGAATCATAGAACAAACCCTCCTCTAGGTTCCTTTTGCCGTCCGGTGTTGACACAGCAGCACCGGACTTTTTTTATCTCGAACGATTAGGAATCGGCAAGGATAATCCTAAGTGGCGAGCAAGCGTCTGCAGATTTCACCTGAAGATCAGCCACGAATGCAGTCGCGGCCCGACAGAACGATTCGAATCTCTCGATAAACTGCTCGCTAAAGATATCGATATCGAAAGGATACCCGTAATGAAATAATCCTGATGACCTCGATCCAGTTCGTCGCGCTGTTGCGATCTGGTTTCCCAAGCTCGTAAAATCATAGCGAAAACGCTCCGGCTCGATCAGGTGCCAGCGAAGGCCGTCGCGACAAGTATTGATGCTAAGATCGACAAGACGCGAATAATCGGCTTCAGCAAACTCGTTATGCCGGGTTGATGCAATGAGATACAAGCGGCGTCAGCGCGAATCGCGATGCGTCGAACATTCGAAACCTCCCATGAGAAAACTCTTGAAGGGCACGTTGCTGGTTTCCAGTTTCTAGTTTTTAGTTTCAAGTGTGATGAAACCGGAACGAGATACCGAAACGAGAGACTGGAACGAGAAACTGGAACTTATGAACATTCTGGTAACAGGCGGGGCCGGCTATATCGGCAGCGTTGTCGTCGAAGAGACGCTCCGGGCCGGACATAAAGCCGTCGTCTACGACAACCTTGTAAAGGGCCATCGCGAGATGGTCGCACCGGGAGCATTGTTTGTCGAAGGAGATCTTTTCGACCGGTCACTCCTCGAGAAAACGTTTGTCGAACATAATGTCGAAGCCGTCATACACATGGCTGCTTACTCGCTCGTCGGCGAATCGGTTAGCGAACCGGCAAAGTACTACATGAATAATGTTGTCGCCGGGATCTCGCTTCTTGATGCGATGCGCGACGGGGGCGTTTCGAAAATCGTCTTCTCATCGACGGCTGCCGTTTACGGCGAGCCTGAGAAACAACCGATCGAGGAATCTGACCGAACTGCCCCGACAAATCCTTATGGCGACACCAAGCTTGCGTTCGAAAATGCCCTTAAATCGTATGAACGCGCGTACGGCATCCGATATGTCAACCTTCGCTATTTCAACGCAGCCGGTGCGAGTGAGCGATGCGGGGAACTTCACGATCCCGAAACACACCTGATCCCGCTCGTGCTTCAAACTGCTGCGGGCGATCGAAGCGCAGTCGAAGTTTACGGAGACGACTATCCGACCCGCGACGGGACCTGCGTGCGCGATTACATCCACGTGATCGATCTTGCGACGGCGCATGTGAAGTCTCTTGATATTCTTGGCGATCGAAGTTCGATATTTAATCTCGGCTGCGGGGGTGAAGGATATACAGTCAAGGAGGTCGTTGAAATGGCGAAGGCGATCACGGGCAAAGATATTCCGACGCGAGTTACCGCTCGTCGGTCCGGTGATCCGGCTGTTCTCATAGCGAGCTCGGACCGAATAAAGTCGGAACTTGGATGGCAGCCCGAGTTTCAAGATCTGAAACTGATCATCGAGTCTGCGTGGAAGTGGATGCAGAGTAGATCGGGTGGAGCCGCTGCAAACTGAAGATAAGAAAGAAAGGAGAGGTAGAGCAAGAAACGATGCACCACCGGCGGATCACGCTCGTCGATGGCCGCTACATGCGGTCGCTCGCGATGCGCTTTTCGATTGAAATGACTGAGGCTTCGTAATAGAATCGCCCTAATCTTTCGCACAACCATTGCAAGAAGCAGTCCTCCAGCGACCGATGAGAATAAGTAAAGTGTATCGCTTCAGATCGCGCGTTTTGGTGGCGATGTGCATTCTTGTTCTGGTCTCGTTGTCTGAGGTATCCGCTCAAAACCGGAGCATGATAACCGGTTACGTTTTCGGCCCGGGTCGCAGCCCTGTTGGAGAAGCGGCGGTTGAACTTCGAAACGATTTCAACAGTGTGATTGCCCGAACCAGAACGACCGCATCGGGCCAGTATTCTTTTTTTGGGGTTCCAAACGGGCGTTTTACAATTACCGTGCTGCCGCTCGGCACGAACTTAGAGGAACAATCGCAGGGCGTGGAGCTAGCGGGGATCGGTGCTAGGGGGCAACAGGTCGCCGAGAACGCACAGGTCGACTTTTATCTCCGGTCGAGGAAAGCTCCTGAAGCTTCTGATAACGAAGTTGTATTCGCCCAAGATGTGGTGGAGCCGGCAAAGAAGGCCTATGAAGGTGCGATCGCTGATCTCGAAAGCAAGCGAACGGATGTCGGGCTCGCCGGGTTGAAGCGAGCGATCGAGATATTTCCAACTTATTTTCTCGCGCTCCGGCGACTCGGCTCTGAACAGCTACTGCTTGAGAGTTATGGCGAAGCCTCCAAATCTTTCCGGACTGCTCTGACCGTCAATCAAAGATGTTTTGTTTGCTGGCACGGGGTCAGCTACGCGAGTTTCGCGACGGAAAAATGGAACGACGCGGTCGAGAGCGGCGAGAAAGCCCTCGAGCTGGAAAAGAACTCGGTGAGCACGTTGGCGATGGTCGGCATCGCACTGCGGCATCTCAAGCGGTACGAAGAATCTGAGAAGTATCTCTTGAGGGCCAAGAAGATCGACGAACTCAAGACACCGGACATCTATTGGAATCTCGCTTTGTTGTATTCGTACAACTTCAAGAAGTATCAGGAAGCCGCCGACGCGCTCGAGCTGTACCTGAAGGCAAATCCTTCAATCCCCGATCCTACGAGTATCAGGAAGATCATCAAGCGGCTTCGTGAGAACAAACCGCCGTCGGATTGAATAACAAGACAGGGCAAAACTAAAAAGTGATCGCATCTCGATCGTCAGATTCTTGAGACGCCGTGTAGTAAAATCAGAAAAGTATTCGAGACCTTGAAAGATATCGTGATTTTCAGAGACGTGGTGACGTTCGTGATCTGATCGGCAACGATTCTTCGTATTACTATTTCTCTCGCTCCTTGCTTTCGCTGCAACGGCCATTAGGTGAGACCTCAGCGCTTGGCGCTTTCATGCGTATCGTTTCTTCCAGCAATCGTATTGTTTCGACCAGGATCTCGCGTTCTTCGACCGGCCCGATGTCGATCGCATCGGGTACGTCGAAATCCTGAACTTCTACCACGACATAACTGGCTGCGGTTTTTAGGTCAGCGGCGACAGTTATTAACCGCCGCCGGAATGCCGTGATCTCTACGCGCCAGTGCTTTTTCAAAACCGCCTCCATTATTCCGATACCGGAACATCGGTGCTCAAGCCGAACTGCTCGGTTCTCAACGCTCCGTTTGAGCTTTGATTTATGTACCATCTGCCGTTGCGATAAACGGCAATGTCGGATTTTCCGTCGCCGTCGTAATCGACCGGCACGAGCTTATCGGTACTGAGACCCCAATTTAAGGTGAAGTAGGAACTGTCCGAACTTCGGAGGATCCACCAGTCACCTGTCGACGGCCGGAAAACGGCCATGTCAGTGCGCCCGTCGCCATCGTAATCTCCTGGGACGATCTTGTCTCCGTTTGTGCCAAACTGTTGGGCTCTGACGGTATTTGTTCCGCTTTGCATTACCCACCAAGTTG
>JBDTSA010000031.1:0-10451 GCA_039931335.1 Acidobacteriota bacterium | reverse complement strand
AGTACATGCACTACGCGATCGACAAACCGACGCTGGAGATCATGAAAGGCATCAAGAAAGTTTTCGACCCGAATGGAATTTTGAATCCGGGAAAGATGTTCGTTTGAGAAGTTCTCCTATGCGTCCCCGGCGAGCTCTGCGTTAGATGAAGATGTTTAACGCAGAGCTCGCGGAGGACGCAGGGCAAGATTCGGTAATAGGGCTCGCGTAAGTGTCGTCTGAGTCTATGAAACTGATTAACCTAATTTCCGCACTGCTGCTTGGTTTCTGTTTTTTCGCTTCAGCCGAGGCACAGAAGAAAACCATTATCCTCGTTCGCCACGCGGAAAAGGCGGATCAGACGAGTCAGGATCCCGAGCTGACGGACGCTGGTAGGCAGCGAGCCGAACGGCTGGCAAAGATCGTAAAGAAGTACAAACCGGGTGCCATCTACTCGACGGATTTCAAGCGAACACGAGACACGGCGGCACCGATGGCGGCAAAGCGAAAGTTGAAAGTCGCGATCTACGACGCGAAGAAACCCGGAGACCTCATCGACGCGATCATGAAAAGCCGGACAAAGCGATTCCTCATCGTCGGTCATAGCAATACGATCCCGGGGCTCGTAAATCTTCTTGGAAAGAAAGAGTTGTTCAAGAACCTCGACGATTCGGAGCACGGTGTTATCTGGATCGTGCGGATACGGGACGGACAAGTGAAGAAAACGGAAATCATCCCGTACTGAAATTTGTTGTGTGATTCGTGGTTCCCATTTTTGAAAAGAGAACCACTAAGCACACGAAACCACACGAAGCATGAAAACAGAAGAACAGGAAATTCTCGACGGTGCTCGCGATTGGGCGGAGGCAATGATCTCAAATGACGCGAAGCGGATCGGAGCCTTTATGGCGGACGATTGGGTGTTGGTTTCGGAACGCGGTGTCGCCGGGAAACAGTATTTTCTTTCGTTCGTCGAATCCGGTGCGCTGACGCACACCAGCTTTGAAATGCTCGATGAGCCGCGACTGAAGCTATATGGCGATTCCGCCGTGTTGACCGCCCGTGTTACGAACACGGCACTCTTCAACGGCGAGAGGCACGAGGCCGATGAGTTCACGACGGACTTCCTGGTGAAGCGCGACGGCCGCTGGATCTGCGTCCTAAGTCACATTACGTCGGCGAATAAGGAATTTCTTGAAATGATCGCGGCCAAGAAAGCAGGGCGTTAATTCTTGAATGGTCGCACTATCGACTACTTCTTCGTCTTTGCGAAATAGCCTTGGCGATGCGAGACGCGGACCTTCTGCTTTTCGAGTTCGGAATTAACTATCTGAATTTCGATCTTCCGGTATGAACCGTCAAGGGCCCGGTTGCTCGGTTCGTATGCGATGAGATACTGCGAACGCATCTCTTCCTGAATCTGCTTGAACGCCTGCCTCAGCTCATTCTCATCCCGCGGAAAATATGCGCGGCCGCCGGTGCGTTCCGAAATTCTTTTCAACGATCCCTCGTCAACACCGTCATAAAAATTATCGCCGATACCGATCGAGTAAATGACAGCTTCGGCTCGCAGTGCTGCCTGGACGGCTTCGTCCAGTTTCTTCTTGCTAAATGTGTCGTATCCGTCCGAGAGCAGGATGATCGCACGGCGCGTTCTTTCCGGAGCCGGACCCAGAACATCCGACGATGTGATCCAGATACAATCCCAGATCGCCGTCGATCCCTGGATCTGCTGATTCGTTCCGGAGATCGGCGGGGTACCGGGAACACGCCCGCTGTTGACGACAACTCCTCCGCCGAGATAACCCGATGGCGGTATAAATTCCACGCGTTCGATCGCACGACGGAGGCGCGTAAGGTTGTTCGTCATTCCTTGTTCTAGCGTCGATTCGCCGGTGAACGAGACGACGGAAACTTCGTCCTTTGTCGGTCGAATGACCGATTCGACAAAAGATATCGCCGCGGATTTTTCTTCGGGCAGCGTTCGCTCTTGCGAGGCGCTTGTGTCTATGAGGATCGCAAGGCTCAGCGGCAGATCGATCTGCCGTGAGAACGCAGAGACGGTCTGCACCTGGCCGTTTTCGAGAATGCGTATATCTTCCGGTTTGAGGGTCAGGATCAGTTTGCGATTGCGGTCCTGCGCAGTGAACAGAACGTTGACCGATTCGGTATCAACCTTTTCGACCGCGTCATCTTCTTCGATTGGCGGTGTCGGAGTGGCCGCGACGGGAGATTTCGCTTCGGTCTGCTGGGCGCTCGCCGACTCGTCAGCAAAAGCCGCGAATCCGAAGACGCCGACCAACATTAATAAAACAAATATCCCCGTTCTCTTGTACATCTGAAAAACTCCTCTTACTACTTCAAGCTGTCCTTGACCGCCCGATAGCTCGCCTTTGTACGCAGCTTGTATTTCTCTGTTTTAGACGGATCGGTAAACCGTACCTCGATCTTTCTATCGCGGCCGTCATAATTTTGATTCGACGGGCGATACGTAATGATGTATTGCGACCTCAGCTCTTCCGAGATCTTTTTGAATGCACGTTCGAGGGCGAGCATGTCGCCGGTGAAGAACGCCTGGCCCCCGGTCTCTTCGCAAAGTCGTGTCAGGAACTTGTCGCCTTTGTCCTTAACCGTCCCAGCTTCTACGCCGGGGACCGATCCGAGGAACCCGGCCTTCGTCGAGATGCCGAAGATCGTCGTCTCGGTGCGCTGTGCGATATCGATCGCGTCCTCGAGTTTTGCGCGGCTGAAAGTGTCATCGCCGTCAGTGATGATGACGATCACGCGTCTCCCCGCGACGTTCCGAAGCTTTTCGTCCGAAAACTCCCAAACCGCGTCGTAAAGCGCAGTTTGCGATCCGGCTTTCTTAACCGTGTCGACCGCCTTCTGCAGGGAGTCAAGCTTGTCGGTGAAATCCTGCCGGAGCATCACCTCATGATCGAACGTCATGAACGCTGCTCGGTCCTTCCGGAGACGCAGCACGGTGTGCATAAAGTTCATTGCCGCTTCCTTGGAGAATCCAAGCTTGCCCGCGGTCGACGGTGATGTGTCCATTAACACGCCGACGTACACGGGCGGATTGCTTTTCTCGTCGGTAAAAAAAGTGACCTCTTGCTGCACACCGTCCTCAAAGACGGCGAAATCACCGCGGTTGAGGCCGGTGACGAGGTCCTTCTTGAGAGTGACTGTTACCGGAAGCCGGACCTCGAATGTTTTGAGCTGCGCCGTGTCGTCGTCCGGTGGTGGCGTCGGCCGCGGTGTCTGAGCGGATATCTGCCCGGAAACGGCCAGTAAAGCCAAAGCAAATGGAATGTAAAAGGTTCGCACGAAACTCTTCATATTTTGTCGGGGAATGTCACCGAAGACGCATGTTTTCTGATGCGTCGCACCAGTTGATTGTTGCCCGCCGGGACAAGTGACGAGTATATCAAAGGCAGAAGGCAGAGGCAGAAGGCAGAAGGCGCAATTGGGACGGCCGAAGCGAGATCGTGTAATCACGACCAAGATTCAATAGGTATCTTTACCGAGTCACATTGTGTCCAAGCACGCGGGCCGCTATTCTGACTTCTGACTTCTGACTTCTGACTTCTGACTTCTTGTACCGTGAACACAAACATCTTCAGGGAATATGACATACGCGGCATCGTCGGCGAGCAGCTGACCGATGAAACGGTCGCGACGCTCGGTTACGCCGTCGGAGCTTTCTACGCCAGGAACGGGGCGAAAAGGATCGCGATCGGCTATGACGCACGAAAGAGCTCGCCCGGCTTCTGTGAACTTCTGACCCGGGGCTTCAACGAGAGCGGACTCGACGTCGTTCTGATCGGCATGGTTCCGACGCCCGTGCTGTATCACACCGTCTTCACAAAAGACGTGGATGGCGGCGTGATGATCACAGGCTCGCACAATCCGCCGGATCACAATGGTTTCAAGATCTGTCTCGGCAAATCGACGCTTTTCGGTTCCCAGATACAGGAGATTAAGGAGATCGCGCTGTCGGGTGAATTCGCGCAAGGCGAAGGCTCGATCGAAACTATTGAAGTTCTCGAGGATTACTGCCGCGACATAATATCGAAGGTCGATATGGGCGATCGACGTTTGAAAGCAGTCGTCGACGCCGGCAACGGGATGGGCGGTGTGACCGGCGTTCCGGTGTACGAAAAGCTTGGCGTCGAGCTGGTCAAACTCTTCATCGAACCCGATTCAGACTTTCCGAATCATCATCCTGATCCAACGGTCACCGAAAATCTGCAGGATACGATAGCAGCCGTCCTTGAACACAAGGCCGACATCGGACTCGCGTTCGATGGCGACGGCGACCGCATCGGCGTGGTTGATGAAACCGGGCGAATCATTTGGGGAGACGAGCTAATGATCCTGCTTTCCCGTTCAATTCTCGCAACAAAGCCGGGCGCCACGATCATCGCCGAAGTGAAATGCTCGCAAACCTTGTTCGATGACATCGAAAAACATGGCGGCACGCCGATCATGTGGAAGGCCGGACATTCGTTGATCAAAGCAAAGATGAAAGAGACGAATGCGGCGCTCGCGGGCGAGATGAGCGGTCATATCTTTTTCGCCGATCGCTTCTATGGATTCGACGACGCGACGTATGCCGGCGCTCGCGTATTAGAAATACTTTCGAAGACCGACAAAACTTTGTCGGAACTTCTTGCCGACATTCCTCGGACCTTCTCGACGCCCGAGCTTCGTATCGATTGCGCAGATGAGCGCAAATTCGAAGTTGTGGCCGCGATCGCGAAACATTTCGCTGCGACGAACGATGTCATCACCATCGACGGCGCGCGGATTCTGTTCGAACACGGTTGGGGACTGGTGCGAGCGTCGAATACGCAGGCGATACTGGTGCTGCGTTTCGAAGCCGACACGAATGAACATCTGGATGAGATCCGCTCGATCGTCGAGATGAAGGTCAAGGAAGCAGTAAGCAATTAGCAATAGCAATGAGCGGAAAGACTGCCCCCCGAAGGTTCGAAGCGATACATTTCATATCTGAACTCCGCGTTATTGATTGACGGGAATGATCCCAAGCAATTTTATACGG
This sequence comes from Acidobacteriota bacterium, assembly GCA_039931335.1. GTDB lineage: Bacteria > Acidobacteriota > Blastocatellia > Pyrinomonadales > Pyrinomonadaceae > OLB17. Next base: position 5,407 of record JBDTSA010000031.1, on the reverse strand, counting down.
AGTTTTTATATGCGAAAACTATCATCGACCGCGATCTGGCTGGCGATCTTCGGCATACTGGTCGCCGTTCAAGCCTATTCCGCATTTGGACAAACATCGGAGATCACCGGCACCTGGAAAGATGGAAGCGTTGGCTCGATCCAGTATCAAAATCAGGTCACCGGCGCGACACGTTCGGGCCGGAGCCATATCTTTACGTATAAGTTTTTCGCGAACGGCAGCTACGAATTCGTCGGTTACATGGAAGTCACCATGTACAACTGCACGACGACGCTCTTCAACGATATCAAGGGACGTTACACCGTCGACGGTTCGACGATCCACCTAAATCCAACGCGCGATTTCTGGAAGAACACCAATTCTTGCGCCGCGATCGGCAACAAGGAGACGACGAAAGCCCCGCTGAAAAAGTCACTTCAATTTGAAAGAAAGGAAGATGATTACGGCCGTCAGCTTCTCTGCATTCAAGACGGCGAGGCCAACACGTGTTATGGGAAGGAAAAGTAACCGCGGGGCGGCATAGCCGTCGATGAGCGGAAAGGCTTTGTCTGTGTTGTTCGTCGAGCTCTTCGCGGCTGTGCCGCCCGATGAGCGGAAAGGCTTTGCCTTTCCGTCGAGTCCCCAAAAGTCAGTCGAGGCTCCGCCTCCACTCTATCTTTTCAATGTCCATTTTAAGAGGTTCATCCGGACGAGCCCGTCGATTCCAAATCCTCGAACTCGAGTAAAGATAATCATCCGGATGTTCCACGAAACCGGCTTTCACGGGATTGAAGTGAATGTAATTAACTTTTTGCATCATCATCGATTCGCTTGTTACCAGAAACGTATCCGAGTGATGCTCCCAAACTGAATACTTGTAGCCACGCTTCTTCTCAAACATCTTCAGTTTTTCCAATGAGGTCGGCGCATTGATTTTCAAATGGTCCAAAATTCTCTTCGCTGAAATTCCATTGAGATATCGCAATGTGTCGGAAGGCTCGCGCCTGTTGTCAGTAATGATGTGATAGTGATCGGGCATTATCACGTAGGCGAAGATAGAGAATTGCCCCGACCCTCTAGCTTCATCGAGAGCATCGGCCATGATCTTTTTGAGCTTGTCTGTTCGGAAGATCGGCAGGCGTTTGTGTACGACCGAAGTGAAATAATAGAAGGGAGTATCTATTGAGATCCGCACTTGTCAGACTCTACGCTTGGTCCAGCGCGAAAATCTTTAATTGTTCTGAATTCGGAGGCGTAGCCTCCTCTGATCTTTAAGGACTCGACGGAAAGGCAAAGCCTTTCCGCTCATCGGGCGGCAGAGCCGCAAAACTTCCAAAGGATTTAAGTGAACTCGGCCGGCAAGACAAGCCTCGCCGCCATTGACAAACAGACTCGCCGCAGAAACCCAGGTTATTAGTCAGCGCATCTACTAGATTAACTCTCCGACCGTTCGGACGCGTGTCCTCGTAGACTGCGGCCGAGTCTGTCCATGATCAAGCGAATGTCTCCCCGTTCAGCACCGAGTCGTGTTTCGAACTCCCAATCGTCAATATGAACGCCATTACAAACTTCGTTTAGAGCCTGGTGAACTATTCTGAATTCGTCCCTGCTTAGATCTATTATTACTTGATCCGGATTCATGTTTTAACTCTCATTCACCTTCAACACCGCCAGAAACGCTTCTTGCGGGATCTCAACGCGACCGACTTTCTTCATTCGCTTTTTTCCTTCCTTCTGCTTTTCGAGTAGCTTGCGTTTGCGCGAGATGTCGCCGCCGTAGCATTTGGCGATGACGTTCTTGCCCATCGCCTTGACGGTTTCGCGGGCGATGACTTTGTTGCCGATCGCGGCCTGGATGGCGACCTCGAACATCTGCCTCGGGATAAGCTCTTTCATTTTTGTGGTGAGCAGGCGGCCCTTTGCTACGGCAGTGTCGGTGTGAAGAATTAGCGATAACGCGTCTACCGGTTCGCCGGAAACCAGCACGTCTAGCTTGACCAGCTTGCTCGCTTGATAGCCCGACAGATGATAATCGAGCGATGCGTAGCCGCGCGAAACACTCTTTAGCCGATCGTAAAAATCGAGCACGATCTCGTTCAGCGGCAACTCGTACACCAGCATCACGCGGTCTTTCGTTACGTACTCAAACTTTTGCTGCACGCCGCGTTTTTCGTCGAGTAGGGGAAGTATGCCGCCGAGGAACTCATCATTCGTCAGGATCGTCGCTACGATGAACGGTTCCTCGATCTTTGTTATCCGACCGACGTCCGGCATCTTCGACGGCGAATCAATCTCGGCGACCTGACCGTCCGTGGTCGTCACGCGATAGCGAACGCCGGGTGCGGTGGTGATGAGCTCGAGATTGAATTCGCGTTCAAGCCTTTCCTGGATGATCTCCATGTGCAGCAGTCCAAGAAAGCCACAGCGAAAACCAAACCCGAGCGCGGTCGAAGATTCAGGTTCGAAAAAGAACGATGCGTCGTTCAGCCTTAGCTTTTCCATTGCGTCGCGAAGATCTTCGTACTGCGCTGAGTCGATCGGGTAAAGCCCGGCGAAGACCATCGGCTTCACTTCCTGAAAACCCGGGAACGGTTTGTCGACCGGACGAGCGGCCTCGGTGATCGTGTCGCCGATCTGCACATCCGCAACCGTCTTGATCGACGCCGTGAGAAAACCTACTTCGCCCGGGCCGAGTTCGCCGATCGGCGTCGGACGCGGACGGTTCACGCCGATCATCTCGACGAGATATTCGCGGCCGGTGTTGAAGAACTTGATCTTCGTTCCTTTCCTGATCGTTCCGTCGATGATGCGGAACAGAACTATCACGCCGCGATACGAGTCGTACCAACTGTCAAAAATAAGCGCCTTCAACGGCGCGTTGCGATCACCTTTTGGGGGCGGAACTTTTGCGATGACGGCTTCGAGAACTTCCTCGACACCGAGGCCGGTCTTGGCTGACGTCAGCACAGCTTCACTTGCGTCAAGTCCGATGATGTTCTCGATCTGCTCCCTGATACGGTCCGGTTCGGCGGAAGGCAGGTCGATCTTATTCAGAACCGGGATAAGCTCGAGATCGTTCTCGATCGCGAGATATGTGTTCGCCAGCGTCTGCGCCTCGACACCCTGTGACGCATCGACGACGAGCAGTGCTCCCTCGCACGCCGACAGCGAACGCGAAACTTCGTAACTGAAATCGACGTGACCCGGCGTGTCGATGAGGTTAAGAATGTAGTCTTTTCCGTCCTTCGCCTTGTAATCCAAACGCACGGCGTGGGACTTGATAGTGATGCCGCGCTCACGCTCGAGGTCCATATCATCGAGCATCTGTGCTTCCATGTCGCGGTCCGCAACGGCGCCCGTGAGCTGCAGAATACGGTCGGCAAGAGTCGATTTGCCGTGGTCGATGTGGGCAATGATCGAAAAATTTCTTATAAGGTTGCGATCCATGGTCAATAATCAGTCGCCAGATCAAAAGTATAACAATACCAAAAAGTCCGTGAGCCGCACATTTGGCCGAGTTTCGTATCTAACGATACAAAAACTTTCATTTTCGAATCCGAACTTGCTCACACAGCGAATGGCAGAGTATCGAAGTTGCTTGCTCTGTGCGGTAGCGCACGAACTTTTTGATCCCGTGGTGCGATGATTAAGCATCCGTTTAGTGAAGCTTGATCAACAGTGCATCGGTGCAAATTGTTACAACGACATCGATAGTCGGCGAGTTTCGTTTACGGGGAACCGGATAGATTGATTAGTCATGCCCTGCGGGTGACCTCACTAGTCCTATCCGGCTACTGAAGTTATTACGTTTTCAAAAACGGCATTCGATTTTCGAGTCAAGCTTGACGATCCGGATGTTTTGGGACCTAGGACGTCCATATTTCCAGGAGGGTAGAAATGGTTAATTATGTTAGACAGCACGGTCTTCGAACTGTGCTTTTTTTGTCAATTCTGGTACTCGCTGCGGGGGCAACGGCCACCAGGGCCGCCACCGCATTCAGCGTTAGTTCTTCCAATCAGTTAACGCGTTTTGATACCGCGACACCCGGGACCGTTACGGCCATCGGGGCAGTCACCGGACTGCAAGTCGGCGAGACGATCCTCGGATTCGATTTCCGTCCCGCGACTGGCGAGCTCTACGGGCTCGGCAGTACCAGCCGGCTCTACACGATCAACCGAACCACGGCCGCGGCGACCTTTGTCGCACCGCTTTCGATCGCTCTCTCAGGAGCTTCGTTCGGATTCGATTTCAACCCTACCGTCGATCGCATTCGCATCGTCTCGAACACCGGCCAGAATCTTCGCGTCAATCCGACGAATGGCGTTGTGATCGTTGACGGCGCGATCAACGGCGGAGCTACCGGGGTCGACGCCGCGGGTTACACCAACAGCTTCAACGGTGCGACAACGACGACGCTTTTCGACATTTCGGCCGCGACCGACACGCTCTACGCACAGAATCCGCCAAACAGCGGAACTCTCGTTACAGTTGGTGCCTTGGGCGTCAACGTAACCGACGTCAACGGATTCGACATTCTTTCGAGCGACGGCACGGCATTCGCGGCCTTGACCACGGCGACGGTCCCGCTCACGAGTTTATACACGATCAATCTTACGACCGGAGCGGCCACGCTTGTCGGTAATATCGGAAACGGGCTCACCACTTATTCGGGATTTGCCGTAGAGATCGGCTCGACATCGAGTTTCACCGTCTATGGCGTGACGACGGCAAATAACCTGATCCGCTTTAACAGTACGCGGCCCGGCACGATCCTCGGGACGTCGGCGATCACGGGATTGCAGGCCGGTGAGAATGTTCTTGGCCTCGATTTCCGCCCGGCGACCGGCCAGCTCTTCGCTCTTGGCAGCACGAGCCGGCTCTATCGCATAAATACATTCACCGGAGCCGCAACACAGGTTGGCGCCGCCGGAGCCTTCACGCTCAGCGGAACTAACTTCGGCTTCGATTTCAATCCGGTACCCGATCGCATTCGCGTCACCTCCGACGCCGATCAGAACCTTCGCCTTAATCCGAACGACGGGACCCTTTCGGGAACCGACGTAACGCTCGCGTATGCCGCAGGCGATCCGAACTCGGGTCAAAATCCGAACGTCGTAGCGTCAGGTTATACGAACAGTTTCGGCGGTTCGACTACGACAACGCTTTATGACATCGATTCGAATCTCGACATTCTCGTCATTCAGAATCCGCCGAACAACGGAACGCTCAACACCGTCGGCAGTTTAGGCATTAACGCTTCGGGCGAAGCAGGACTCGATATAGCTCCGGGTAACAATACCGCGCTCGCGGCTCTCCAGTCGTTCGGCGGCGGCACCTCGTCGCTCTATCGAATAAATCTTGCAACCGGCTCCGCATCGGTCATCGGTCCGATCGGTGGTGGTGTTGCGATCCGCGACATTGCGATCG
>JBDTSA010000030.1:0-10504 GCA_039931335.1 Acidobacteriota bacterium | reverse complement strand
AAAAGCGCGATCGAGATCCTCAACAGGATCATGGAATTGGAACTTGCCGGCGTTGTGCGATACACGCATTACGCGCTCATGGTGTTCGGCTACAACCGCATTCCGATCGTCTCGTGGCTCAAGGGCAATGGAGACGAAAGTCTTGCGCACGCGAGCAAGGCAGGTGAATTCGTGACGATGCTCGGCGGGCATCCGTCGCTGAAGATCGGGCCGCTGCTCGAGACGCATCAGCACGACATCGGCGATATCCTTCGCGAGAGTCTTGAACAGGAGAGTTCGACACTTGCCGCGTACTACGAGCTACTAAAACTCACTGAGGGTAAATCCGTTGCACTCGAAGAATACGCGCGCGAGATGATCCTGCTCGAGGAAATGCATCTCGACGAAGTCAACAAGATGCTCAGAAAGCCCGGAGAGATCGAGCCATTCACCGAATAGCCAGAGATTCGGCGACGCAGGCGGTGGTGCACTTCTACCGCCTACGATAATTTCCAAGTTATCTGCACGATCGATCTTTATGCGAAAAGCGAAACTCTTCGTTCTCGCCGCTGTTGCAGTTTTTATATTCGGCTCAACCGTATTTGCCGGCGACTACGCGACGCTTAATTTTCTCGGCTTCTCGAAAGACGGCCGGTATCTCGCCTTCGAAGAATACGGCGTTCAGGACGGCTCCGGATTTCCATACTCGAACGTCTATTTCGGTGACGTGGCGAAAAACTCCTTCGCCTCGCCTTCGATTAGCATTCGCCTTGAGAACGAGCGGGCGACGGAAAGTCAGGCACGTGCAAAAGCGCGACTCAAGTCTGCGCCGATTCTAAAAAAGCTGCGAATTGTAACCGGCAATACGGGTCAACTGACCGTCTCGCGGATGCTGACGGATCTGAGCGGCGACACTCCCGAGAGCGGTAAGCCTCAGAAGATAAACTTCGCCGAGATCGTCACCTCGATGTACCGGCGAGGTGATTACGAACTCGTTTTGAATCCAGTCGAAGTTAAGGTGAAGGCCTGCGATTATAACGATCAACCCATTTATAAATTCGATCTTTCCCTAAAAGACAAGGGCGTCGACAAAACGGTTTCACTGCAAAAAGACGGTAGCCTTCCACCCTCGCGTTCCTGCCCGATAGATTACGCGATGCAATTCGTCTATCTTTACGAAGACAAGATCGCGGTATTTTTGAACACGTATTACATGGGCTTTGAAGGCCCGGACATGCGCTATCTCGTCGTCACCGGAAAGTACAAATAGACGCGCTATGAAATTCGGACTCATCGCCGGCAACGGGCAATTCCCTTTCCTGGTCGTCGAGGGCGCCAGAAAACAGGGCGCTAGCTTAGCTGTCGCCGCAATAAAAGAAGAGACCGACAAGCGGATCGACGAGGTCGCCGATGATGTGCTGTGGGTCGAGATCGGCCAGCTCGGGAAGATGATCTCGTACTTCAAGAAGCAAGGCGTGACACAGGCGATGATGGCCGGGCAGGTAAAGCACGTGCAGATCTTTTCAGGCTCGCTGCCGGATGTGCGGATGCTAAAAATGCTGTGGAACCTGCCAAAGCGAAATACCGATGCGTTGATCGGTGCCGTCGCCGACGAGCTGGCGAGTGAAGGGATCGAACTGCTCGACTCAACTTACTTCCTGCAGGACCACCTCGCGCCTAAGGGTGTATTGACGAAGCGCGAACCGACCGACATCGAAAGTGGCAATATCGAATACGGTTTGCACATTGCCGATGAGATCGCCCGTCTCGATCTCGGGCAAACCATCGTCGTCCGAGCAAAAGCATGCGTCGCGATCGAAGCAATGGAAGGGACGGATGCGACAATACGTCGCGCCGGAGAGATCGCCAATGGAAAACTCACCGTCGTCAAGGTCGCCAAACCCGATCAGGACATGCGTTTCGATGTGCCGGTCATCGGCGTTCCGACGATCGAGACGATGATCGCTGCAGGCGCCACCTGTCTTTCGATTAGGGCCGCCAAGACCTTGATCTTCGATCGCGAAGAGATGCTCGCGCTCGCGAATAAAAATAAGATCTGTGTCATCGGTTCCTGACGAAACACTTTTCGGGTTCTGCCGTAACACCTCAATTTGAAATTCACTAAACTTTCCGGAGAGAAAATGAGAAGAAACTTTTCTGCTTTCTTACTTGCGCTGACGCTGCTGGCCTCGGGCAGTTTCGGCCAGACTGTGCGGATCACGCCCGCCGAACGGAAGATCGCCGCGGGTATCACCGCCGATCAGATGAGTAGTTATCTGCACTTCGTCGCGTCCGATGCGATGGAGGGCCGCGATACGCCGTCGCGCGGGCTCGATACAACCGCAGAGTTTCTTAAGATGAATCTCTCGCGCTGGGGCTTCAAACCGGCCGGCGATAACGGGACGTTCTTCCAGAAGATCGAGATCACGTCGGAGTCTGTCGATCCGGCCAATAACATTCTGCAGATCGATGGAAAACCTTTCGGGGTCGGCACGGATTTCTTTCGAATGGCGGGACGCAATGGCTCGGCCAATGCGCTGATGGTCTTTGCGGGCAATGGCTGGGTCGTGAAATCGAAGAACATCGACGCATTCAAAGGCGTCGATGTGAAGGGCAGGATCATCGTCCTCGCGGGTCAGGGCTTTCCGAATCCGAACACGCTCACGGGCATGCCGGCGGGCGTCGCTCAGACCGATCTGACCGGTGAGAAAGGAACCGATTGGTCCGATCCTGTAACGTACGCGGCGTCGCACGGTGCGGCGGGCATCATCGTCATCGGCTCGCCTCAGATGCAGGGGATGTGGCCCCAGCTCCGTCAGTTCTTTTCCCGCGGGACGATGTATCCGACAAAGCTTCGCGATGCTGCTCCGAGTGGAGCCGGAAATACGGTGCCGATCGCACTGGTTTCAAATGCGGTGGCGAACGCGATCTTCGCAGGTGCATCGGCAGGCAAGGATTCGACGACTGCCTTCACCATCGACAAAACCGCCTCAATGACGACGATGGGCAGGACGGAAAAGAAGTGGACGCAAAATGTCGTCGCTCTTTGGGAAGGCCGCGATCCGGTACTCAAAAATGAAATGGTCGCCATCGGCGCACATTACGATCACGTCGGCATGAATCCGAATGCTCCGGGCGAGGACAAGATCTGGAACGGTGCGGATGACGACGGCTCAGGAACCGTTGCGGTTCTCTCGATCGCCGAAGCCCTCGCGAAATCAAAGCTGCGTCCGAAGCGTTCGATCCTTTTTGTGTGGCACGCCGGCGAGGAAAAAGGTCTGTGGGGCTCCGAGTACTTTAATAAATTCCCGACTGTCGATATTAAGCAGGTGATTGCCCAGCTCAACATAGACATGATCGGCCGAAGCAAAAAGGCCGGCGACACGAATCCGAAGAACAAAGACTTGACGGATGCGAATGCGATCTATGTTATCGGATCCGAGATGATGAGCTCGACGCTGGGTTCCATCGTAAAAGGCGCGAACGAAGGTTTTCTCAAACTGACCTACGATTACCGGTACGACGATCCGAAGGACACGAACCGCTTCTTCTTCCGCTCGGACCATTTCAACTACGCTCTCAATGGCATTCCGATCGCTTTCTGGTTTGATGGCGTGCACGAAGACTATCACGGTGCCGGCGATTCGCCCGATAAGATCGATTACGCCAAGATGGAGAGAGTCGCGCGGACGATCTTTCTGACGATGTGGGAAGTTTCCGATCTTCCGTCCCGGCCGAAGATAGACAAACAGTTGCCGCCCGAGCTCACTCAGAGGTAGGGGATTCTGTACAGGTAACCGGGTAACTTACCCACATTACCCGGTTTTCCGTGCAAATAACCGCGTGACCTGCGCAGATTACCGATTTTCCTTTACAGGCGACTTCGTGACCTGCGCTCGGTGCGAGACTCTCTGCTCGGCGCTGAGACGCTAGCCATTTTGGATTCTGGATCGGCCGTGCTCGAGATAGCAACATTGGCAGATCCGGAAGGCGGCCTTGTTGAAAAACTGCGGTTGGCAGGGGTCGTTTCGTTGAGAGTTTGCGCTGCGGGCGGTGGCCGGTTTACTGACGGCCCGTTATTTCTTGTCAGACTGCACGATCCGATAGGCTTCCGACTTACTCATGCCGAATTCCCGTGCAACCTTTTTCAGAGCGGCCTTGCGTTCGACGCCGTCGGATTCGAGCTGCTCAAGCCTTTGCGTCAGCGATGCGGTCTTCGGAGCTTCGGCCGTCGTCTCGTGAAGGCGGTCGATAAGTAGAACGATCTCTCCTTTGACAGTTGCAGAGGAAAATTTCGCGTGAAGTTCGGACAGGCGTCCGCGAGCGAATTCTTCGTGAAGCTTTGTGATCTCGCGCGCGACGACGGCCTGACGATCGCCGAGGACCTCGAGTGCGTCTGAAAGGGCGCCGGTGATCCGACGTGGGGATTCGTAGAAGATAAGTGTAGCGGGGATTGAAGAAGTCTCTTGAAGACGTCTGCGGCGATCGCCTTTTTTCGACGGGAGAAACCCTCCGAAAAAGATCGAGTCGGTGGCGAGGCCCGATGCCGCGACTGCATTCACAAACGCTACTGCACCGGGCAAAGGGACGACTTCGATTCCGCTCTCGATGGCTCGAGTGACGAGTCGAAAACTCGGATCGGATATTCCCGGTGTCCCAGCGTCTGAGACGATGGCGATCGAGATTCCTTTTCGTAAACTCTCGACCAACTCTTCAGCGCGCTCCCCTTCGTTGTGCTCGTGATAGCTGACGAGCTTGTTCGAGATCCCGAAATGCGTCAGCAACTTTTTTGTATGACGCGTGTCCTCACACGCGATGATGCTCACGGACTTCAGCGTCTCGACAGCTCGAAACGTGATGTCCTGTAAATTACCGATCGGCGTTGCTACGAGATAAAGCGTCCCGGCCATAAGAGTTACTTCGCTCTCTAAACATAAGCTCGATGAACACTGAACTCAAATCGCGGAGAAACAGAAAAGCCCCGGCGATTCCGCCGGGGCTCTGTATTGAGAAGACCTTCCTGTCGGTTAGAACGGGAGCGGGAACGGTACACGGTTTCTCCAATCGCCGGAGCCGTTTCGATTGCGGTTCCCATTGGAGTAGTTCAAGCCGTAAGCGTCCGAGATGATCCGAAGATCGCGGCTGATCTGATTCCACTCGCCGGTAGCGTTCCGATTGCGGCCCGAACGGTAGAGCACATTCTCGATCTGCGAACCGATGTCGAGAACGCGTCGTGCTTCATCACGACTGTTGTTCATGTTGCGTCCGCGTCCGTACGCGTCGGCAAGATCGTCGGTCGCACGGGCAAAACGATCCGAGAGCTCTTCGAGATTGTCGTAGCGGTTATTGTTCCGGCCGTATCGATCGTTATTGCCGTATCGATCGTTATTGTTGTTCCGGCCGTATCGATCATTATTGCGATCACCGACACGATCGATCCTGCTCTCAAAATTGCGGGCATGGCTCTTCAGGTTCTGAATGGTTCCGCGAATGTTGCGGCCGTAACCGCTATTACCGTAGTAATCATCGTTACGATTGCGGCCGTAGTTATCATCATCGCGATTACGATCACGGTACTGAGCGGACGCGATCGAGGGCAGGGCCAGAACTACGAGCGCCAACGCGAATATCGAAGCTATTTGTGTAAATCTTTTCATTGTATTTCTCCTAAAAAATTACTTTGGGCCAACGCGGCAGCTTTTAGTTCCAACCCTTTCGGCATATAAGCGTCGCCGGACTCTCAAAATGCAATGAATGTGCCACTGCAACGAGTTGTAAATTCGAACGAGTTAAATACAGAAATAATATGTCTTAGCAGTCTGGCGGGGAGATGCGAGCCGACGCCTCGGCGGGGCACGATACGCAAATGGTTGGGAGCACAAACGAGATTGTTGAAAGAAAAAAGGCGACGGATCGTTCCGTCGCCCGTGGCAATTTTGTCAGATTTAGTTAGTCGTGAAGACCGAGAGCCTGTGCCGCGCATAGACGCCCGCCGGATGCGACTTTGCCTTCGAGTGATGGAAGCTTGTCGACGGTGCCAAGGATTCGCTCGCGTAGTTTTGCAACAGAGATATTCGGCTCGCTTGCAAGGATCAACGCGGCAACGCCCGCAACATGCGGGGCGGCCATCGAGGTGCCCGACGCTTCACGATACGCATTACCAAGCCATGTCGAAAGGATCTCTCGCCCCGGAGCCGCGATATGCACAGTCTTAACTCCATAATTTGAGAACGATGCCATTGAGTCGGTGCGATCGAGTGCGGCGACGCTGATGACATTCGGCAAATTATAGTTCGACGGATAATGTGCCCGCTTGTCGTTGTCGGTCCCGTTGTTTCCCGCCGCCGCAACGAAGAGGATTCCCTGCTCGCCGGCGGCACGGATCGCATCTTCGAGCGCTCTCGAGTACGATGTCGATCCCCAACTCGCGTTGATCACACGGACATTGACCCCGTGCTGTTTGCGGTCGATCGCGTAGTTGATCGCCTCGATCGCATTCTTGGTAGTTCCGAATCCGCCGCGTCCGAGGAACTTCAACGGCATGATGCTGACGTTCCAGTTGATTCCGGCGATGCCTTCGCCGTTGTCACCCTCGGCTCCGATAATTCCTGCGCAGTGCGTTCCGTGACCGTTGTCGTCCATCGGATCGCCGGCGTTTGCGTCCGCGTCAAAGCCGTGAACATCGTCAAAGCTGCCGAGCTCATCGTCGGCATACTGCGGGATCGCATCGGGCCGCGTCCACATGTTTGCGACGAGGTCTTTGTGCGTGTAATCGACACCGCTGTCGAGGACCGCAACGACGACTTTGTCGCTGCCGCGAGTCTTTGACCAAGCCTCTAACGCATCGATGTCAGCTCGTTTCGTTCCGCCATTCTGACCGAGATTGTTCAGCGACCATTGATCGCCAAATTGAGGATCGTTCGGCGTGCCCGAATTCGGCCGGTAGACAAGATCTTTTTTCGAGATCGGGTCTAACGGATCCAAGTGGATCTCGTAATTCGGCTGTGCATACTCGACCAGATCTGACATCTCGGAGTACTGCTCGGCCGTCACCTCGGCATCCGCGTTATCCTTATCGTCGATCGACACAAGGCCCTTCACTGACTCGATCTCGTCTTCCAAAACGTCATTGTTCCGGGCGGCGATTCGTTTGATCTCGGCGAGCGAGATACCGGGCTTGAAACGCACGAGAACTTCGGGTTCAGAGTTAACGCTGACGACAGGGCCGCGATACGCCGGTGCACTTGCTAACGGCTCGTTCGAAGTGGATTTGGTCGAGCTAAGCGAGTTTTCCCAAAGCCTGATCTGACCCAGAACGGCGGCGAGAGTTATCAAGACTACTGCTATACCAACGTGTATCCAGATATTGTTGCGATTCATTTTGTACTGCTCCTGTCGCTTAGAAATATAAATTATTCGATCACGAAATTCTGCCCGTCAAAATCGACAAGCCTGAGCTGATATTTGTCGGCTCGGTATGCGTAAGTCTCGCCGTCGCTACCGAGCTTGATCTCCCAACCTGTTGAGATCATCTGGGCCGACATCTCCCCGTCAACAGGTGCTCCTAGTGACATGTCAGGAAAATCCCTGTCAGTGACGGAAAGCTCTTCGATTGAGGTCTCATCGACGCTGAGCCGCTCTGCCAGGTCGTGCTTTGCTGCTGCCGTTGCGTCGTTCTTTGTAAAACCCATGTTTGTGTCCTTTGATTTCCGATTTTGATATTTTTACGACCGTTAGTCAATAAATGTTCGACGCAAGGAAATGTTTGTGTGCCGTCCGAAAAATCTTTATAATCGGGCTTACTATCAGGGGGCGTGATCGGCACGCTGCCAACAAAATATCAGAAATACATATCCTTCAACTGGTTTCGATGAAAAGGCCGCCGAAAGGCGGCTTTATTACTGTGTCCCGAGCCGGCGGTAGGACAGGTTTCGGACGACTTCAACCAACGCGGGAACGATATAGGTCGCACATGCCGCGCCGAGGATCGCACCGGTGATGAATCTCGATGCGTGCGTATTCTCCCAGATCCCGAATATCGTCAGAGACCAGTCGATCGAGATCGGCACGAGCGATAGAAATAGCCAGATCCGCGGAATTACATCGACCTCATCGATGCTCCGCCACAGAGGGTACATTAGGATCCCCGAAAGCAACCCGATATAAACGCCAAAGCACCGCGAGCACACCGCCATCTGATGTCCCGCCAGATGCAATGACCGTTCGGGTATCTGATGACAGATGTAACTAAAAAACTTGTAGATCGGCGATGACACCGCCTCGATGCCGTTGGTCAAAGACAACGGAGCGGCGACGATGAGCGCGGACCAAATGAAGACCACTGCAGACGCGATCAGCCAAACTTTGATCGCTTGTACCCGAAGGCGTTTTTGTAAATCGAGCGGAATGTACATCGCGGCGGGTTCTGTCATCTGGGTAGGACCGCTTGCGGCAGCGGGCGGTTAAAGTATGTGCTTTGACGGCGGATACGGATCGGTTAGCCTAATCCACCCGCTACCGCAGGCGGTTCTGACTTCGATTTCGCCGTTGCAGCCAGAGCCTTCTCAGTTTCGAGAATATGATGAGTCGTCTGAATTACTGTGTCCGGATTGAGTGAGATCGAGTTTATTCCTCTCTGCACAAGGAACTCGGCGAACTCCGGATAATCCGACGGCGCCTGTCCGCAGATACCGATCTTCTTGCCGGCCCGGATCGCCGCGTCGATCGCCATCGCCACCATCTTCTCAACGGCGCCGTTTCGCTCGTCGAACAGATGCGCGACCATTTCCGAATCGCGGTCGAGCCCGAGTGCTAACTGCGTCAGATCGTTCGACCCGATCGAGTAGCCGTCGAAGACCTTCAAAAACTCATCCGCGAACACGACGTTAGCCGGTAGTTCGCACATCGCGTAGATCTCGAGTCCGTTCTCGCCTTGCACCAGACCGTGTTCGGCCATCAACGCAATGACCTTCTCGCCTTCTTCGACGGTCCGGCAGAAAGGGATCATCGGCGTAATGTTCGTCAGCCCCATGTCTTCGCGAGCTCGGAGCAGCGCGAGACACTCGAGCTTAAAACCGGCCTTGTAACGGTCGTCGTAATATCTCGACGCACCGCGGAACCCGATCATCGGATTCTCTTCGATCGGTTCGAACTCACGGCCGCCGATGAGCATCGCGTATTCGTTAGACTTGAAATCCGACATGCGGACGATCACCGGTTTCGGATAAAATGCGGCGGCAATGCGTCCGATGCCTTCAGCCAGCGAGCGAACGAAAAACTCTTTCGGGTCCTCTTCCAGAATCCGCTGCGAGATCGCCTCGATGTCTTCGCGACGTTTGAGATTCGGGTAGTTCACGAGCGCCATCGGGTGAATTCCGATGTGATTGTTAATGATGAACTCGAGCCGGGCGAGCCCGACGCCATCGTTCGGCAGACGCGAGACGGAAAAAGCGTGATCGGGATCGCCGACGTTCATCATGACCTTTGTCTGGGGTCGCTCATTGTCCGTGATCTTGTGCTTTTTGATCTTGAAATCTACTTTGCCATAGTAAATATTTCCGACGTCGCCTTCGGCACAGGAAACAGTAATGTCCGTTCCGTTCCTGACCTTTTCAGTCGCGTCGCCAGTCCCGACAATGCATGGAATCCCGAGCTCGCGGCTAATGATCGCGCTGTGGCAAGTGCGGCCGCCGCGTTCGGTGACGATCGCGGATGCACGTTTCATGATCGGCTCCCACGCTGGATCGGTCATCGTCGTGACGAGGATCTCACCCTCCTTAAAACTCGTCAGCTTGGACGAATCGAGCATGACATGCGCGATACCGTGTCCGATCTTTTCACCGACGGCGACGCCGGACGTAAGTGGAGCACCGTGCCCCCCTGTCAGCTCGTAGTTCTCAAAGAAGGTGTCCTCAGATTTTTGCGCGTGAACCGTTTCGGGCCTCGCTTGAAGAATGAACAGCTCACCCGTGATGCCGTCCTTCGCCCATTCGATATCCATCGGCTGGTGATGGCCGGCGAGTTTTGAATAGTGATCCTCGATCGCACAAGCCCATTCTGCGAGCTGCATTACCTCGAACCCGGCAAGGCAAAATCGATTTCGTTGCGTCGCGACGACGTCGCGGACCTGCGTTCCGGTTCCGTCGTCGGCGAAGACCATCTTCACTTCTTTTACGCCGAGCTTTCGCGTGATGATCGGACGAAAACCCTTCTTCAACGTTGGCTTAAAGATGATCCACTCGTCGGGCGTCGCCATCCCCTGCACGACTGCTTCGCCGAGTCCCCACGCTCCGTTTATGACGACGGCCTCACGAAATCCGCTCTCGGTATCGAGTGTGAACATCACACCGCTTGACGCGATGTCCGAACGTACCATCGGCTGGATGCCGATCGAGAGTGCGACATCGAAGTGATCGAATCCCTTCGCGGTTCGATATGAAATGGCGCGGTCAGTCCAAAGCGACGCGTAACACTCGTGACAAGCTTCGATCAGCCGCTGCTCGCCACGGACGTTGAGGATCGTGTC
>JBDTSA010000029.1:0-10516 GCA_039931335.1 Acidobacteriota bacterium | reverse complement strand
GTCTGTCGAGTCTGTCGAGTCTGTCGAGTCTGTCGAGTCTGTCGAGTCTGTCGAGCTTCTGGTTCCGTCTCCCTGGATAGGCCCGATAGACTCACTAGACTCGCTAGACTCGATGACCTTCTTTATCGGCAAAGCGAACTTCTTCGCGAATTCGAAATCACGTTCGTCGTGCGCCGGGACACTCATGACGGCGCCGGTGCCGTATTCCATCATCACGTAATTGCCGACCCAGACCGGGAGCTCTTCGCCGCTAAACGGATTGACCGCCTTTAAGCCCGTGTCGATGCCGTCCTTCTCGATCTCAACTTCGCGATCGGCTGGCTTAAGTTTCTGAGCCCTGATCTCTTCTATCTTAGCGTTCACATCTGATGAGAACTCAGCCTTGAACTTTTCGATGATCGGATGTTCGGCCGCCACGACAACAGCGTTCGCTCCGTAAATAGTGTCGATGCGGGTCGTGAAGACACGGACCGATATCGCATTCGCGATTGCGGATTTCGGTTCTCTTTCAAATCCGCGATCCGACACCCGCAATCCGAAATCGACATACGCGCCTTCCGACCGTCCGATCCAATCGCGTTGCCGCTTGACGACAGCCGGTGCCCAGCCTGATTCGATCTCCTTCAGGCCGTCGATCAACTCATCGGCGTAGTCCGTCGTCTTCAGAAACCATTGTTCCAGAGACTTCTTCGTAACCGGATTTCCACAACGCCAGCAAAGACCGCCGCTCGCCTGCTCGTTCGAGAGCGTCGCTTGATCGTGCTCGCACCAGTTGACCTGCGTCGTTTTTTTGTACGCCAGACCCATCTCGTACATCTTGAGGAAGAACCACTGATCGAACTTGTAATACTCGGGACGATGCGCCGCCATCTGCCGCCGCCAGTCATAGCTCAACCCCAAACGTTCGAGCTGGCCCTGCATCGCCTTGATATTCTCTTCGGTCCATTCGCGCGGATTTACGCCGCGCTTTATCGCCGCGTCTTCGGCCGGCTGCCCGAACGAATCCCAACCGATCGGGTGCAGGACATTGAAACCTTTGAGGCGCTTGAACCAGGCCACAACGTCGCCCGCCGAATAATTTCGAACGTGCCCCATGTGAAGGTTGCCCGACGGATAAGGCAGCATCTCGAGCTGATAGAATTTTGGCCGAGCGTCTCCGATCTCGGCCTCGAACACACCGCTCTTGATCCACTTCTCCTGCCATTTCCGTTCTACCTTTTTTGCAAAATATTTCTCGTCCATAAATACGGTGTCCGTATATCCCGCCTACGGGATTCGAAAAAAGTCAGTTTAGCCGATAGAAGCTCTTCTATCTATCGGACCGATCGGAAAACAAAATTGTTCTTGAAATTCTCTGGAAGGACGCCACACACGCTGAAAGATCAGCGGGTGGCTATGTAAGGGCGAGATAACGTTGCCGACAAACCATGCTAAATAGGTTAAGAGATTTTCGAATTTCGTGCAACCACATCCAGATTTTTCTTGGCTGACCTCGCCGGCTTGTGATATGCTATTTGGACCGATTTGTTAAGGAGCAATACATAAACAAAACACTCTTAATGACAACAAAGGATTTATCGCAGGCGGTGCCGACTTAGACGATTAGAGTTTAGTTTTGCCGTCTGCTCCGAACGGAGGAAGAGATGGCAAACCAAATTCGCAGCTACGCCGCCGCAGGCGAGTCCCGACACGAACCTGAAATCAGAAACCCGCATCCCATTCTTTCCTCAAGTAAATCCCGAACAACTGAAAAGACCGAGGACGTAATTTTGTCGCTTTCCGATGCGTACGAAAATCGTCGCGCCCGGCAGGTCGGGGAATGGGAAAGGCTCTACGGGCAAAACGTCTATCGCGGAGCTTGATCAAATTGCGAGAAGAATACACGCGGAACAGATCGGGGCGATACGTGTGGCTACGCCCGATCCGTCTCTCTTTCTTGTGTCTTCTCGCCGTGTTCCTCTTAAACGCAAATCAATTCGCTCAAAAGCCGATCGACGCGGGATCAGAAGTTTCGCCTGCGGTTGCCGCACGTTTGCAACAACAAATAGCAAGTGAATCGATCGAGGCGAAACGCGCGGCGCTCTTCGAGATCCGAAATCTTCGATCCGCATCGGCATCCCGTCTCGCTATTCCTGCCCTGCGTGATAAGGATTTGATAGTTCGAGCGTCGGCCGCCGCATCTGTAGTGTTCGCTCCGAAAGCCGAAGGATCGGCGGCGTTGATTCCGCTTCTCAGTGACAAGGATGAGTTTGTTCGCCGCGAGGCCGCATACGCACTAGGCGATGTGCAAGACCGTGCTGCAACAACGCCGCTGAGTCGGTTAATGCAGGATGACAAGATCATCGAGGTCAGAGCGGCCGCTGCGATCGCGCTCGGTAAGATCGGTGATGCCTCGGCAATCGACAGCCTTCGGGCAATCCTCAAGACCCGGCCGCGGGAGGATGATGAGTTTCTCCGCCGAAGCGCCGCCCGCTCGATCGGCCAGATCGCACAGATAAATATTACCGGTGACCCGACAGTGCTGACGCCGCAGAACTTTCTGCCGGATAAGTTCAAGGATCTCGGTTCGTCGGATCCAACCGCCTCGATCCCGCAAAACTTTATCGGCTCCGTCGATATACTGACTGGCGTGCTCCGAAACAAGGCCGAGTCGGACGACACCCGGCGCGAGGCGGCTTATTCACTCGGTGCAATCGGTGATAAAAGATCGGCACCGGTGCTTCAGACCTATTCGTCAGGTGCAGATCCCTACCTCGCTGAGATCTGTAAGGAAGCGCTCCTTAAGATCGAACGCCGGAATAAAGTTGCCGGGCCGAGCGATTGAAAATAGCCGTGGTCGCCCGGTTTTTGGTTTAATAGAGCTATGCAGGCAACTCATCCTCAAACAGTCGGTACGGCTGATCTTGCAGAGTTCTACTCTTCGGTCAGGAAGTATACCGAGTATCTTTGCGAGCCGCTCGAGATCGAAGATTTCATTCCGCAGCCGATCGTCGATGTCTCGCCGCCGAAATGGAACATCGCCCACACGACCTGGTTTTTCGAGCAAATGATCCTCAAAAAGTTCGCACCCGACTATCAGGTTTTCGATCCGCAGTTCGGTTTTCTCTTTAACAGCTACTACAACTCGATCGGCGAACGGACGGCACGAGATCACCGAGGTGCGATATCTCGACCGACCGTGAAGCGCGTTTTCGAGTATCGGAAGTACGTTAACGAGAAGATGCTCGAGCTCTTGTCCGGGACTTCCGTGCCTTCGGTGACTTCCGTCGTCAAGCAAGTTGAGAACGCAGGAGCCACGGAAAACACTGAAACTCGACTTGATGTCCTACGCGATCTGGTTGTACTTGGCCTTAACCACGAGCAGCAGCATCAAGAACTGTTTCTTACCGATCTTAAATACACGTTCAGTCTTAATCCGCTCTTTCCTGTCTACAGTGATAGTTTTTCACTTGTGGAAAAGTCTGACGCGGGTGTCCACGAAGTTGTGCGAATCGTTGCAGGCAACCACGACATCGGATTTTCCGGCGACGGATTCTGTTTCGACAACGAACTTTCCCGACATCAGGTTTTCCTCGACGATTACGAAATACAAAACTCGCTTGTGACGAATCTTGAGTTCGTCGAATTTATCGAAGACGGCGGATACAGAGACCCGATGCTTTGGCACTCCGAGGGTTGGGATTGGGTCAATCAGAATCGTGTCGACTCGCCCCTCTACTGGCAAGAGCGCGATGGTCGACGATTTAACTACACGCTTGCCGGATTGAAGGAACTGGCACAGGACGCTCCGGTATGTCACGTCTCTTATTACGAAGCCGCGGCATTCGCTGAATGGAAAGGGATGCGGCTGCCGACCGAATTTGAATGGGAAGCCGCGAACGAAAAGTTCGACTGGGGACTCCGTTGGGAATGGACGAACTCGGCCTATCTTCCCTATCCCGGGTTTAAGAAACCAAATGGTGCCGTCGGCGAATACAATGGCAAGTTCATGATCAATCAGATGGTGCTCCGCGGCGCGTCCGTTGTGACTCCGCCGGGTCACAGCCGGCCGAGTTATCGAAACTTTTTCCACCCGCATTTGAGGTGGCAGTTCACGGGAATCCGTTTGGCTAGATGATGACTATCTGAGCCGATTTTTTATTGCTGAGATCGCGGAGATCGCAGAGGTGTTGAGAAACCGCGTGAATTAGATCAGAAAAAACACTCTGCGGACTCCGCGACCTCTGCGTTAAGAGTCCTAGTTTATGAATACTTCTCCAACACCGGAACTCTCTCACTTCGCCGAAGACGTGCTGCGCGGATTGTCGTCGACACCGAAGCAGCTCTCGTCGAAGTATTTTTACGACGACGAGGGTTCTCGATTGTTCCAGGAAATAATGCGGCTCCCCGAATACTATCCGACTCGCGCTGAGCTCAAGATCTTCACTGAGCAAACAAGCGAAATATCAACCGCTTTCACCAAAGGCGCTAATGCGATCGATGTAATCGAGCTGGGCGCAGGCGATGGGACGAAAACTGCTGTCTTGATCGAACACTTTCTGAAACGGGGCATCGACTTCACTTACTCGCCGATCGATATCTCGCAGGAGGCGAACGACGCGCTCTCAGAAAAGTTTCGAGACAAGTTTCCCGACCTCCGCATTGATCCGCACACCGGCGATTACTTCAAGGTGCTCGGCAGCCTGAGAAACGGCAGCGACCGGCGCAAGATAATGATGTTCCTCGGATCGAACATCGGAAACTTTCAGCGGGATCAGGCAGTAGATTTCTTCCGCCACCTTCGCGGAGTCATGAACCTGAACGACCGGGCGTTTATTGGCTTCGATATGCAGAAAGATCCGCGAGTGATCGTCGAAGCGTACGACGACAGCCAAGGCGTCACCGCCGCATTCAATCTGAATTTACTTCGGAGAATAAATCGTGAGCTTGGTGCTGATTTTGATTTGGACAAGTACTCGCACTATGCCCAGTACCGGCCGATCGAATGTGCCGCCCGCAGCTTTCTCATCAGCCGCGAAAAACAGACGGTTACCATCAACGCTCTGAATCGCAGTTTCGATCTCGAGCAATGGGAAGCGATCTTTATGGAGATCTCGCAGAAATATACCCGGACGATGATCGAAGAGCTCGCGGCCGCAAGCGATTTCGAGATAGAGACGGAATTTTTCGACGATGTGAATTTTTACACCGACAGTCTGTGGAGACCCGTATGACACGCTTACCAGCCTGTCAGCGGCGAGCTAGAAAGCTCGTCGCCCATGAATGAACTTCTCTCTGCTCACCTTCGATATCCTCGATTCGACAAACACTGAAGGACTCAAACTGGCGAGGCTCGGTGCTCGGGAAGGCGTGTGCGTCGTCACCCGGCAGCAAACGGCCGGACGCGGCCGATACGGGCGAATGTGGGTATCGGAACGCGACGCTGGACTTTATTTCAGTGTCGTCCTTCGCCCAAAGATCAAGCCAAACGATCTGCCGCTCATTACTTTGATGGCGGGCGTCGCCGTTTACGAAACGCTAGCGGAGTTTGGTATCAACCCCGATATCAAATGGGTCAACGACGTCATCGTCAATGAAAAAAAGATCGCCGGCATTCTTGCGGAGACGACTGAAACTGAAAAGGGCCTTGCTGTCGTCGTCGGGATCGGCATCAATCTCAAGTCTTCGAGTTTTCCGCCCGACCTCGTGGCTACCGCGACGTCAATTGTAGATACCGCACCGACGATCGTCAGCCGAGACGACCTGATTGAAACTCTCACCCACCATCTCGGAGATTCCTACGACGAACTTCAGAGCGAAGACGGCCCCGCGAAAATAGTTGAGAACTGGAAGCGGCGATCGTCGTACAGTACAGGCAAGATCGTCCGGGCGGTGATGGTGAACGAAACAATTACGGGTATGACCGACGGCCTGGAGAGCAACGGAGCGCTTCGCATCAAACGTAGCGATGGAACTATTGCGATCATTCAGGCCGGCGATGTCGAACAGGTGCGAGCGGCAATCTAATGCGAAAACGTTTTTCAGAATTTCATCCCGCGATTTACCGCACGCGTATTTTGCAGAAGCGCTTGTTCCGCTCGCTAGCCGACGTCACGGGAGGCATTACCTTTTCATCCGAACGAAGCACGGGCAATCTTCCATTCACGTGCACAAAGCATCAGTCGCTTCTCCGTCGTCGCCTCGGGAATTCGGATCCGCAGCTTCAGGAGAACAAGGTACACAATTTGAATATCGCGTGCCCGACGATCGACGGCGTCATCATAAAACCAGGTGAGACATTCTCGTTTTGGCGTCGAGTCGGCGAAGCGACGGCTGCAAAAGGGTATGTCGAGGGAATGCAGCTTTCGCGCGGTCTGGTCGTTCGCGGAGTCGGGGGCGGATTGTGCCAGCTTGCGAACCTGTTGTACTGGATGGCCCTGCACACTCCGCTGACGGTTGCGGAGCGGCATCACCACAGTTTCGATCCCTTTCCAGATGAGCATCGCACGCTTCCCTTCGGCAGCGGTGCCGGGGTTTTTTACAATTACATCGATCTGCGGTTTTTCAATCCCACGCCGCTTACGTTCCAGATAAAGCTGTGGCTGACGGATGATCATCTGAAAGGAGCTGTTTATTCGGATCACGAAACCCCTAACTCCTATCACCTGTTCGAGAAGAACCACCGGTTTCTTACTCGCGACGGCAAGAATTACCGCGAGAACGAGATCTGGCGCAGCGTCGTCGATCGGCGGACCGGTAACAGGCTGGCGGAAGAGCTGCTCGTCAAAAACTTTTCCGAGGTGAAATACGAATTGAACTTTGGAACCCAACAGTGTAGCTTCTAACTACTCCTTGTTTTATGAGTAACGAGTTTGACCTTGAAAACGATTTCGATTTCGACGACGAATTTTCGGACGAGTTAGCCGATTTCGAAGATTTTAGCGACGAGGACCCAGATGTTCTCGTCCGCACCGCCGTGCTGCAGAAGAACAGCATGATCGCTCTTCTGTGCATCAAGAGTGCGACGGCCGGCGCCGCTATCTGCCGCGTCGATCCGCGTGAGAACAATCCTGCCGTTCAGCTTTACGACGATCCGACTGCGGCTCTCGCATGGTTTACGAAGAGCCTTCGGACCAGTCGCAAGAACGGTTGGACGATCGTGTATGATGGCCTGCCGCTGCAAGGGTAACAATGTGAAAAAAGTGAAAAGGTGAAAAAGTGAGAGACTTATATTTTTTTTCACCTTTTCACTTTTTCACTTTTTCACCTTTTCACTATGTTCCTGGCCGTTGACATCGGTAACTCCGCGATAAAGTTCGGTCTGTTCGACGGCGATATACTTAGCTCCAAGTTTTCAATCCCGACAAAACGTGATGCCTCCGCTGATGAGATAAAGCTCGCAGTCGGCGATCGCCTGTGTTCGCCCATTGAGGCGGCGATCGTATGCTCGGTCGTCCCCGAAATCGAAGCGGCGATGCGCGAGTTCCTCAATGGATCCGCGAAGACGGAATCAATTTTCGTAAACAACTCGTTCGATTTCGGATTGAAGATAGACTACGAGCCGCTCGACGGGCTCGGCACTGACCGGCTTGTCGCTGCGTTTGCAGCGGTCGAAAAGTACGGCGCGCCGTGCATCGTCTGCAGCTTCGGTACGGCGACGACGATCGATGTCGTAAGCGCGGATCGAGAATTTCTCGGGGGCGTGATCGCACCGGGGTTGAATGCGATGGTCGAAGCACTGCATCTCAAAGCAGCTCGTTTACCAAGAGTGGAAATCGAACGGCCGGCGCATATGCTTGGCCATTCGACGGCGGAGTCGATCCGGTCGGGCGTCTATCACGGATACGCGGCGATGGTTGAAGGGCTCATAACGCGAATGCGAACCGAGGCCGCTATCTCGCGCATCGTCGGTACCGGAGGCAATCTCGAGATCGTCTCGTCTGAACTCGTCGGGCTCGTGACGGTTGATGAGAATCTATTACTTGACGGACTGAGAATGCTGAAGAAAATGACTGGCTAATGAGCCACGTCTCCAGACGGACTTGGAGAGCGGACTTTCGACCGATCGCATCCGTGCCCTTTAGGCGGCCGTCGCCAAGAACTTCGGTTTTCTCCTCGCCATCGTCCCCTGCTCAAACGCATACGCCAACTTGATCAGAATGTGTTCGGAATACGGCTTCCCGAAAAATGAAATACCTATCGGCAACTCGCGCAAGAATCCGGCGGGGACAGTGATACTCGGATAACCCGCGACCGCCGCGAGCGACGAGCTCGAGATGTAATTGCTCCCACAGTCGCCGTTGACCCAATCGATCATCCACGTCGGAGCGTTTGACGGAGCGACGATCGCGTCGAGCTTGTCCTTGTTCATCGCCGCATCGATTCCCTCTTCGCGCGTCAGCTTGATGCACAGTGCACGAGCGTCGAGATATTCTTTCGTCGTCAGCGAACCCTTCTTCGCCGACGTCTCAAAGATCTCCTGCTTGAAGTGCGGCATCTCGCGAGCGGCGTTGTCGCTGTTAAATTTGATCAGGTCATCGAGATTCTTGTGTCGCGAGCCGCGCCCGGCGAGATATTTCTCCAGTCCGTCTTTGAATTCGAATTGAAGCACCTCGAATTCCGCATCGCCGAATTTTTCAAGATTCGGAAACTTCACGTCAACGAGTGTCGCACCGCCTTTTTTCATTGCATCGAGCGCGGCGTCCATGATCTTGTCGACTTCCGGCCGCTTACCCCAGAAATCGCGAGCGACGCCGATGGCGGCACCTTTCAAACCGTCCGCCTTTAGAAATGTTTCGTAATCGGTGCGCCCCATTGTCGCATTCTTTGCCGTTGCCGGATCCGATGCATCGACCGCGGTCATCGCCGACAGCATCACCGCCGCATCCGCCACGGTCCGCGTCATCGGGCCGGCTGTATCCTGAGATGCCGATATTGGAATTACGCCGCTGCGAGAGATCAGACCGACCGTCGGTTTGAGTCCGACGATCCCGCAGATCGATGACGGACAGACGATCGAGCCATCCGTCTCGGTTCCGATCCCTACGGCTGCGAAGTTCGCGGCGATCGCCGCGCCGGTACCCGATGATGATCCGCATGGATTGCGATCGAGGATGTATGGATTCCGAGTCTGGCCTCCACGACCCGACCAACCGCTGGTCGATACGGTCGAGCGGAAATTCGCCCACTCACTGAGATTTGTTTTTCCGAGAATGACCGCACCGGCGCGGCGAAGCTGCTCGACAAGGAACGCGTCACGCTTTGGAACCGGAGCGTCCAGCAGAGCAAGGCTCCCCGCGGTTGTCTTCATCTTGTCGGCCGTATCGATGTTGTCCTTCAGCACGACGGGTATTCCGTGGAGCGGCCCGCGGATCTTTCCGGCTTTTCGGTCACGATCAAGCTCGGCGGCGATCGCCAGGGCATCCGGGTTCATCTCGATCATCGCATTTGTCGCCCGATCACCTGACTTGATCCGGCTCATATACCATGACGTGATCGAAACGCTTGTCAACGATCCGTCGCGCATGCCGGCGCTCAGATCCGCGACCGTGAATTCCTCCAAATTTTTCGACCGGTCCTGACCATACAGTTCGCTCGTCCGAAACATCGTCGCGGCGGCTCCGACCGCCGTCAGACTCAAAAACTCTCGACGATTAATCATTTCTTTTGTCCTCCCGTAATCTCTGACAGAGTTGCCCGGGCCTCAGAAAAGCCCGGCCTTATTGCGATCGCCCGCTCAAACATCTGCACTGCATCGTCCTGCATTCCTTTTGCGGCAAAGATCTTTCCGCCCAGGTAGAACGCATCGGCGTTGTTCGGCTCCAAACCGATCGCCGCCTGTATGTGCTGTAGAGCGTCGTCGTATTTTCGTATCTTCGATAATGCCGCAGCGAGAGCGAGTCGTAAGTCAGCCCGATCAGGCGCGAGAAAGACCGCGCGGTTATAGTTTTCCGCCGCCTTCTCCATCTTGTTCTGCGCGGCATACAAGTCCGCCAGATTTTTGACCGGTTCGATCCACGTTGTCCGGTCGATACTTCCGTCTGTCCGCTGGACGGCACTTTCAAGAAACTTTTCTGCTTCTTCAGGTTTCTGGCTGCTGATCAGAACTGCTGCGAGATTTGGATACGCCGGTACGTATCCGGGCCAGCGACCGAGGATGTCGCGAAACGTTCGCTCGGCGTCGGCGAGCTGATTCTGTTTCAGCTCCAGGATCCCGAGCGTATTTTTGGCATCGATGAAATTAGGGTTGAGGGCGATCGATCGTTCGCATAGCGGCCTTGCCTCGTCATAGCGATCGGCAAACACATACACGTAGCAAAGATTATGGGCGATCAAAAAATTATCACCGGTGACGCTTAGTGTTCGCACGTAGAGCGTCTCGCTGTTGCTCCAGTATCGCGTCTGCGTGTAAGCCGCACCCAACAGTATCAAAATGGCCGCGGCCGCGATCGATACTCTTAGAGTCGCGTTCAGACCAACCCACTCCATGATCTCGGCACCTACCCAGACCACAATTACAAAGAGGCCGATAAACGGA
>JBDTSA010000028.1:0-10545 GCA_039931335.1 Acidobacteriota bacterium | reverse complement strand
GAGAATGAGAACGCCCGGAAGGTCTATGAAAAATTAGGCATGCACCAATCGCATTACCTCGCGTACGAAGAGGAAAAGTGAAAACCGGGATTCTTAGTTAAAAGAATCCCGGTTAATTTATTGAAAATCGGGACCAGACGCTCAAAAGAAGGATTGTGAGATTGTTGTAGAAAAATGTTCACCCTATAAAGTTAGAAACTGAGGCATTCCGGTTCCGATTTTCAAAGACCAAACTCTGGAAATATCCAAAAAATCTATGGGGAAGGACCGGCAAAGTCTTCGTGCCCACACCCGAAGATTTCCCCCAAGCAAACCGATCCGTTCCCCAAGCACGAAAAGCCGTCTAAACTTGCATCAACCTATTTCCTGCGCCGGTTCGTTAGAACCGGCAATGTACCTGCCCCTTGTTCGTTCCGATGTCCTTCAGTTGACCTTCCGTGTTTTCAAAGTAAAACCTTCCGATGCTCGCCTAGGAGCAAGCATTGTGCCAATA
Organism: Acidobacteriota bacterium; assembly: GCA_039931335.1. Lineage (GTDB taxonomy): Bacteria > Acidobacteriota > Blastocatellia > Pyrinomonadales > Pyrinomonadaceae > OLB17. The sequence goes on along the minus strand of JBDTSA010000028.1, from coordinate 10,052 downwards.
CGTTTCAGCAGAAAATCGACGAAAAGAGCGTTTCCCAAGTCGCTTTGTCTTTTTTTCGTACGCCGCGAGCGCAAACAATCGTTGCGATACGCCTGATTTTGGTACAGTGCGAATTCGCTGCCGTTTGTGCTCTAATCGAACGGATGGGGACCATTAGTAATGCTGAGTTCGAGAGGATTATCGAGGGCCTTATTGATGACCGGGGCTCGATCCTAAAGCATAATCCGATCGGTACACCGGCTGAGACGATGCTCTGGATGCTGCTCAGTTGTCTTGTCAGTTACCTCAGCCTGACCGGCGCGGAAACACCATGTTTCACCGGGCGACCCGATGCGGAGACTTACCGAGAGGCGATCCGGTTTGTCCTCAAGAATCACTCGACGTCCGATTTTGACGCCGAACAATACCTCGCTAAACTATCCGCAGAATGATTGTTCAACGTTTTGTTCTCACGCCGTTTCAGCAGAACACCCGCGTTGTTGCCTGCGAGGAAACGCGCAAAGCAATCTGTATCGATCCGGGCGAAGAATCCGAAGAACTGGTGAATTTCATCCGCGACGAGGATCTCGACCTCCAAGCCATTGCCTTGACGCACGGGCATCTAGATCATGTCGGCGGCACCGCGGCCGTGCATAAACAATTTCCTGACGCCGAGATAATCCTTCATAAGGGCGATGAGGCCTTGTATTATGGCCTGCCTCAACAGCCTCTCTTGATGGGCATCGAGCCGGATCAACTCGCGGCGCTCGGTTTCGATTATGAAGATCCACCAAAGCTCACCCGAAACTGGGTTGACGGCGAAATTTACGAAGTGGGAACACTGCGATTTAAGGTTTGGCATTGTCCGGGTCACACGCCGGGGCACATCGTCCTTGCGGAAGAAACGAAGAAGGTCGTCTTTGTTGGCGATTGCTTGTTCCTCGGTTCGATCGGCCGCACCGATCTGCCGGGCGGAAGCCTAGATCAGTTGATGGATTCGATCGAGAGCAAGATCATCGCGTTCGACGACGACTTTAAGGTATATTCTGGGCACGGCCCTGAAACGACTGTTGGTCACGAACGCACAACCAATCCGTTTCTCGCCGGCGTATACCAGATCGGCAAAGGAAAGTACTTTTAAGTTTAATCACAAGCGAGGTGCGAATGAGAAGAATATTTACATGTTTCGGATTGATGGCGCTCTGCTCGAGCCAGCTGCTGGCCCATGGCGACGACAGTCACTTCGCAAACCAGCAGGACATTCAAGTTAAGACAACGAAAGTGACGGGCAATGTGTACATGCTTCAGGGAAAGGGCGGCAACGTCGGAGCCCTCGTGGGCATGGATGGGATCCTGATCGTCGACGACGATTACAAAGGCATCAGCGCGAAGCTTGCTGCGGCTTTGAAGGAGCTCGGGTCAGATCAGCCGCGGTTCGTTTTCAACACGCATTGGCATGGTGACCACACCGAAGGCAACGAGTTCTTCGGCAAGAATTCGATCATCATCGCGCATGTCAACGTCCGGAAAAGATTACTAGATCCACCCGTGATCTTTGGGATGAAGACCGCGCCGTATGCGTCGTTTGCTCTGCCGATCGTGACGTACACCGAGAGCATGTCGCTACATATCAACGGCGAAGAAGTACGCGCCGTCCATTTTCCCAACGGTCACACCGATGGCGACACAGTGGTCTTCTTCAAAAATGCCAACGTGGTACATCTCGGCGACGACTTCTTCAATGGCTTTTTTCCGTTTGTAGATCTCGAGAGCGGTGGCAGCGTTCAGGGAATGATCAATAACGTCGCCGCACTGATCCAGCAGATCCCGGCCGATGCGAAACTCATTCCGGGTCACGGACCGCTAGCGACGCTGGACGATCTAAAGGCGTTTCACAAGACGCTCATTGAGACTTCAAACTTGATTCAGGCCGAGATGAAAAAGGGAAAGTCGTTGGACGAGATCAAAAAGGCGGGGTTACCCGAAAAGTTCAAGACCTGGGGTTCAGGATTTATCAAGAACGATCTCTGGATCGAGATCGTCTACCGGAGCTATTCGAAGAAATAAGCTTTGGGTCTCGCGTTTAGGCCGCGGCTTTCAACGCAGAGATCGCGGAGCACGCAGAGGGTTTTTCCCCGCGATCTCCGCGTTGAAAGCATTTGCGTTTGAGCATCGGGAGGCGGGACTCAAACCACTTACGCCACAGTTATCTCTTTGGAAAGATATACATCCTGGATCGCATTCAGCAGCTCGACGCCTTCGTTCATCGGACGCTGGAAAGCCTTTCGTCCGGAGATCAACCCGGTTCCGCCGCCGCGTTTGTTGACCACCGCCGTCCGAACGGCATCGGCAAGATCGCTTGCACCCTTTGATTCGCCGCCTGAGTTGATCATGCCGCATCGTCCCATATAACAATTCGCAACCTGGTAGCGGACGAGATCGATCGGGTTGTCGCTCGTCAGTTCCTCGTAGACTTTCTTGTTCGTCTTCCCGTAGCTGCTCTCGATGTTCAGTGCGTTGTAGCCACCGTTTTTGGTCGGCAGCTTTTGCTTGATGATGTCGGCCTGGATCGTCACGCCAAGATGATTCGCCTGCGCTGTAAGATCCGCTGCATCATGCATGTCGCCCTCGGCCGTCTTGAATTTCGGATTGCGCAAATAGCACCAGAGGATCGTCGTCATGCCAAGCTGATGGGCATATGCGAACGCCTCAGAAACTTCCGTGATCTGCCGCGTCGATTGATCGGAGCCGAAATAGATCGTCGCCCCGATCGCGACCGCACCCATATCCTTCGCTTGATCTACCGTACCGAACATTACCTGATCGAACTGATTCGGATAGGTCATCAGCTCGTTGTGATTGATCTTTACGATGAAAGGTATCTTGTGCGCGAATTTCCGCGCCACCGAACCGAGAACGCCGAACGTCGACGCAACCGCATTACAGCCGCCTTCGATCGCGAGCTTGACGATGTTTGCCGGATCGAAGTACTGCGGATTTGGTGCAAAACTCGCGCCGGCGGAATGTTCGATCCCCTGATCGACCGGCAAGATCGAGAGGTAACCGGTCCCGGCCAGACGGCCATGGTCGGCAAGCGTTTGCAGACTGCGCAGCACCGACGGCGTTCGATCCGAGTTCATCCAAACGCGGTCTATAAAATCGCCGCCCGGCAAATGGATACTGTCCTTAGGAATGGTCTTCGAAACGTGGCCTAATAAAGTTTCGGCTTCACCACCCAATAGCTCTTGTATTTTTGAGAAATCAACAGACATCAACACACTCCCGAGTTAAATGAGTATCATTAAGGCTTTTTGAGCAAGCCGAAATTATAGCATACTCCTCCGGTGTGTCAGTCAGAGTGGAGATGCGGCCGGCGGGTTTGGCTTAGTTCTGTTTAGCTGGATGTCATCTGAGTTTTTTCCGTGAATTCCGGGTCTTCCGGGGTTCCATTGTGCCAAGGCGGAACCGCCGATGTTATACGACGAGATCCGCCACTGTCGTAAGAGAGGCCGGAGCAGCTTCTACTTCCCGCTAGTGTGATTCAGCAGGCGCAGCAAGGCTTTCTCTTCCGGCTCGTAATCGTTTTCTACGCGATGGATCCGCCGCTTTGTCTTCGGGCGAAATTCGTCCAGGGTCACACCCGATTCATACGCCTTGAGGACAGTTGGGTGAACATACGACGCTCGGCACACCGTGGGCGTATTACCCAGCTGTTGGGCAACTTCCTTCACGGCCTTCACAATGTTGCTTTTGATCTCACCCGCCTCGTCGGCTTTGCCGAGTTGTGCGAGAGCGGTCGCCGCGAGCAGAGTTCCGCCCCATGTTCGAAAATCTTTCGATGAGAACTCCGGAGCCGTTGCTTCTTTGATGTAAGAATTTACGTCACCCGGCCTTACCGAACGAGCCTTTCCTTCCTCATCCAGATAATGAAACAGCTTTCGCGCTCCGCCAAGCTGTTTCAGGTCTTTCATTACCGCAGCAAGTTCTTCGTCTACCAGTACCTTGCGATGCTTGATGTGGCTTTTGCCGACAAAGTCGAAGATGAGCTGCCCGCCGCGCTTTATCTCGAGATGTTTGTTCTGCAAGGTGGTAATGCCGTAAGTGCGATAGTGACGGGCGCTTTTCTCAGTTCCGACGCGGATGTACAGAGAGTTGATCAGCCTCATCATCACGGCGAGAACTTTCACTTTCGGAAAACCCTGTAACGAGATGTCATCGTTTGTAACTTTTCGAAACCGCGGCAAGTGCTCACCAAATTTTTCGAGCTTCGCGAATTTCTTTCGCTGTTGCTTTTCGGAAAACTTTGGGTGGTAGAGATACTGGATGCGGCCCGTCGTATCCATGCCAACAGCTTGGATGCGGCTGCTTGCAGACGGTGAGATCCGCACATGTCGCCACGCCGGAGGAATAACAAGCGACTTGATCCGATCCAAGGCATCCTCGTCGGTTATCTTTTTGCCGGTGAAATCGCTGTAGAAAAAACCTCTCGACTTCGCGCCTTTCCTTTGCCACCATTTTGCACGGCGACCCTTCTCGATCGTCTCGCGAGCTTTTGTTGGATCAAATTTCGGCTTCGGTGGTGTCATACCTTCCCAATGTTCGTTTTCTCTAGTCTAGCCGACAGCGGCGTGGCTTTGAATGTATCCCGCCCGCTTAGCGTTGCTTCGTGTGTTTTGTAGTTTCGTGCCGGCGATAAACCCGGACCATTACCACACGAATGACCCGCAAGACTCGGTAGATTTGTAAGACAAAAAGAGACTGCCTTTTCAGACAGCCTCTGCAATGGGAAGATTGATGAACAGATCACTCCGAAACAGGTTTACCATCGGAATCCAGAATAGTGATCGAGTATCCGAGATCTTTCAAACCCGGTTCGATCGTCTTCCTGTCACCGACGATCACGATCGCCATCTTCGAAGGATCGAGATATTGCTTTGCGACCCGATTGACGTCGTTAAGCGTAACCGCATTGACCTTCGAGATGTAATCGTTGAAATAAGTATCCGGCAAGCCGTACACAACGAGATTCGAGAGCTGATTCGATATCGCACCGACGGTTTCGAAACCTGCCGGGTAGCGCCGGATCAAACTCTGCTTGTTATAGTCGAGCTCTTTGTCCGTGATCGGAATACTTCCACGGATACCATTGAGCTCTTTCATAAATTCGACGATCGCTTCTTTCGTGACTGCGGTTTGGATATCGCCGCCGGCGCGGAACGGTCCTGCCCCACGGCGGTAGACGAAACCGCTATTCGCTCCGTAGGTGTAACCCTTGTCCTCGCGTAGGTTCATGCTTATACGCGAGGTGATGCCGCCGCCGAGGATCGAGTTCATCACAACGACCGGGAAGTAATCCGGATTCGCGCGGTCGATCCCGATCTGTCCGATCGAGACTACCGACTGCGCCGAGTTTGGGCGGTCGACGATATAGATACCCGTCTTGTCGAACGCTTTTGCGGTCGGAAGTTCGCGATTCGCGACGGTGCCGGACTTCCATCCGCCGAACGCGTTCTCGAGTTTTCCTTTCAAAGCCGCCTTATCAAAATCGCCGACGACGATCAACACGCCGTTATTTGGCCGGTATGTCGACTCGTAGAATTTGATGACGTCATCGCGCGTTATCGCTTTGATCGCCGCTTCGTTGTTGTCGCGGCCGTACGGATGATCAGCGTAGAGCACCTTGTTGTAAACCGTCCCCGCGACGGCATTTGGATTTGCCTTCTGCTGCCGAAGGCCGACGAGCTGTCTGCCGCGGAGGCTTTCGATCTCCGTCGCCGGGAAGCTCGGATTCATGATCACATCGGAATACAGATCGAGCGCCTTATCGAGGTTTCTCTTCAACGTCTGAACCGAGACGTTTGTTGAGTCCCAGCCCGAGCCGGCATTGATCCCGCTGACACCGATAGCTTGCAGCTGGTTGGTGATATCGACCGCCGAGCGGGTCTTTGTGCCGTCATCAAGAAGGCTCGCCGTCATGTTTGCCAATCCGGTTCTGTCATCGGGTTCATTGCCTTGTCCCGATTTGAGGACGAGGTTCATTGCGACGATAGGCAATTCTTTCTGCTCGACCATCCAGACTTCGAGTCCGTTCGCGAGTTTTGTTTTCTCGATCGCGGGAAGTGAGAATTTCGGATTGGGCCCCGGTTTCGGGAGCTTTGCACTTTGCTCTGCGATCAGTGCGTCATTTTTCTTTTCCGACTTAACGGAGGTCGGTTTGTCCGCTCCGCGATTCCCGCGTTGCGCTTCGCCCTGTCGCGGCATGTAGCTCATGACGAGACGGTTCGAAGTCAGATAGGTGTTTGCTACGCGTTGGATATCGGCCGCGTTAACGTTCGCATATCGATCGAGGTCCGCCTGAAAATATGCGGGCTTGTTCAGATAGCCGGTGTAAGACCCGAGCTGGCTGCCTTTGCCAAGAACTGTTTGCAGTCCGAAGATCGTTTGCGATTCGATGCTGTTCTTCGCCCTCGTCATCTCGTCCGCGCTCGGAGCTTCTTTCTTGATGCGTTCGATCTCGACATTGATCTCTTTCTCGATATCGTCGAGTGATTTACCAGGTCGTGCCGTTGCCTGGACCTGGAATGTTCCGCCGATCTCGTTTGTTCCGTTGAATGCGGCGACCTGCTGAGCCATTTCTTTTCCGTAGATCAGATTGCTTTGCAGACGCGAGCTTCGCCCGGTCGAAAGAATATAGCCGAGCAGATCGAGCGCCGGCTCATCCGCTGCGTACTGCGGAACCGAATGCCAGACCATCCACCGTCGCGGAAGCGGAACCGAATCTTCGACGGTCGTGCGAATTTCCTTGTCGAGCTTCGGCATCGGATTGTTCGGTCGGTTTATCGCCTCGCCCTTCGTGATCGGGCCGAAGTACTTCTCGACCCAGCCGCGAGCCTGCTTTTCATCGAAGTCACCGGATAAAACGAGAACGGTATTGTTTGGGACGTAGTATCGTCGGAAGAATGTTTTTACATCATCCAAGGTCGCGGCCTGAAGATCTTCCATCGAGCCGATCGTCGTCCAATTATAAGGATGGCCTTTCGGATACATGATCTCGCCGACCTTTTCGAACGCGGTTCCGTACGGCTGATTATCGACGCGCTGCCGGCGTTCGTTCTTTACGACGTCGCGCTGGTTGTCGAGCTTCTCCTGCGTCATCGCTTCGAGGAGTCCGCCCATTCGGTCCGCTTCAAGCATGAGTGCGAGCTCAAGGAAATTCGACGGGACCGTTTCGTAGTACCACGTGCGGTCCTGGTTTGTGGTGCCGTTGATGTTTCCACCGGCCTCTTGCAGAGGAGTGAAGTAGTCGGTGTTGTAATTCTTCGACCCTTGAAACATCATGTGCTCGAAGAGGTGGGCAAAACCGGTGCGGCCAGTCTCCTCGTTTTTTGATCCGACGTGGTACCAGGTGTTGACGGCGACGACCGGCGTCGACTTGTCTTCATGAAGAATGACGCGAAGACCGTTCTTTAGCTGATACTCCTTGATCTTCAGCGGCGGCAGCTTGTCATTATTCTTCTGGGCGGCCCCAATTGTGGACATAACGAAAACGGCTACCAGCAAGCCGGCAAAAATCTCCTTCATTCGCATAGCAAACTCCTTAATTGTGGACGTCTTGTGGGATTGGCTTTCGAGCCTGTCCCTCAGGAAGTGAAATAAGGACAGGCCCGAAAGCCTGTCCTACAAAATGAACTGTTACGCAGGCGCTCGCGATCAAGTTTCGCGCTTCGCCAGTGCGACTATTTTTTCTCGCTTTGAAACAACGACGCCGCCGGGTTTTTCGACCGTGATCGCATACATCTTCGTGTTTCTGGGCTGAAGCTTGGCATCGATCGGAATAATGACCTCGCCCGCCGCGTTGACGCTGAACGTTCCGCCGTCGATCGGCGTCTTGTCGTCCTGCGTCTCATCAAAGATCCAGAGCTGGTAAGTTTCTTTGTTCGGGTCGTTGACCGGGAGGCCGCTCAAACGCATATAACCAGTTTGCTTGGCGTCGCTCCATACGATGTCACCGGCCGGCGTCAACTCTTTGACGTTGCCAGCACCCCAATTCCCGCGAGCAAGATCCGGAGCCGTATCGATCAAGCGTTGTCTTTCCTGCGCCGGCGTCAATTTTTCTTGCGGCGTTGGCGTCGGAGTGCCGCCCTGTGCGATCGGGCTTTGCTGCCGCGATGTGTAAAGGTTCAGTGCAAGCGCAAGACACGCGGCGGCAGCAACGGCCCATCCGAGCCAGTTGAATATCGATCCGCTCCCCGATGTTTCGGTGACGAATGCAGCAGCCGCAGGCTCATTCGACCGGGCATTCGCGTCGAAAAATCTTTCGGCTTCCGCGAGGATCCGCGATTGCAGATTCGCAGGCATTTCCTGACTCGTATCGAGATCTGCCATGGCGAGCGTCGCGGTGGTAAGCTCGAACGACTGAGCTCGACTCTCACCGCCAAGCTTCTGTTCCAGTTCAACAAGTTGATTTACTTCGTGCTCGTCCAAGCCGTAAACCGCTTTTTTACAGAGGAGGTCGAGCATGAGTTCTTCTATTTTTTCATTCATACAAACACCTCCTTTGTAGTTTCTGTCGGACCTACTCCTAATATTTCCCTGGCTTGCAAAATCCCGCGGCGTGCATGGGTTTTGACCGTGCCCAAGGGCATCCCTGTCGCGTTCGAAATCTCCTGATGGGAAAGTCCGTGGACGATCGAAAGCTGCAATACCTGCCGCTGTTCGGGCCTCAGGGCGTTGAGCGCCTTCGCAGCCTCATTTGCCTCGACCGATGTTTGCAGAGTCTGGTCCGCCCGGCTCGCCGGTTCCGCGAGAACGTCCTCGAGCGAATCCGGAGAAATGCGTCTCGCTGAATATCGGATGCGGTCGATGATCCTACGCCGAGCGATCATTGCAACGAAAGTCGTCTCGGACGACTGCGACGCATCGAACCGTTCGGCGTTTTTCCAAATATCGACAAAGATCTCTTGTACAACATCCTCAGCGTCGTCGGAATTTCGGAGCATTCGGCGCGCAAGCGACCAGACAAGTCCGCCATATGCTTTCATACAGTCTTGAACAGCAGTCGGATCCCCGGTCGCGATTCTATTTAGGATAGCTTGAGCCACAGATAAGCGATTGATTCCTCTCTAAGCTATCGCATTTCAATATCAAACGGCAACCTGTACCGGCTCCGGTCCGAAACTTCCCAACTGATCAAGACGACTACATAACCTCCGATCAAGAGTTCGTCTTAAGGAATGTTTTGGTTTCAGATCAGCGGGTGAATCGGGATGCGATGAAGAGGCCGAGCATCGTGAAGGTGGTTGCTGCTGAGATCAGACAGAACTGGCAGAAAGCGCCGATGACGTAACCCTGAAGGTAGATGAGCCACGCGGTAAATGCCGCCATCAGCACGACCTGAATACCAAAAAGTATCCAGGTCATCCGATTACCGAACGCGGTGAGGAGGGCGAGTGCGAAAGCGACGAAATATGCGATGCCGCCGAATGCCGCGAGCGGCACTCCAGCGACTTCGGCATACGGACTGGTAAGAACGGTTTCACAACCTGAAATGATGCTGCACGGTACCGGCTCAGCCGTCAGATGATGGACGGTCAGGTAAGCCGAGTCGGCGAGTCCGAGAACGGCGACGATCGCGGCCACGAGAGGCAGCTTGCTTATCGAATTACCGTCAGGTGCTTCATTCAGAGCCGGGTCGTTCATTTCGAAATTGAATTCGAGTTGTTCGCCTTATTCACTTGCGAGGTCGATGAAGCCGATGACTGCGCAGGATTCGCCGGAGTCTTTTGAAGCTCGGCATCGATCAGCCGACGCAAGCCCGCGACATTCACTTCGGGGAACGGAACCAACTCGCCATTGATATAGATCGACGGAGTTGAGCCGACGCTGAGCGCCTTGCCGCGCTGCATATCCTGATCGACCCGCGATTTCGCGCTGATACCAGAAATGTCATTCTGCCACTGCTGCACATCGAGCCCGATCTTCTCTGCGTATTCGGTCCACATCTTTTTATGGTCCGCGCTCGGGCTCGCCCACGCTTGCTGATTTGAGAACAGCTGGTCCTGCATCTGCCAGAA
>JBDTSA010000027.1:0-10609 GCA_039931335.1 Acidobacteriota bacterium | reverse complement strand
CGGTATTGTTGCGATTCGCGAATCCATACCGGCTGTGAATGTCCGCCCATAGCCGACGGTCTCACCGGCGGGTACGGTTTTTAGATGGGCGACTCTTGTGTGTAGCGACAACACTGGTTTTAGTTCCGGCCTGTCGATTCCGGATGGAAGCACGTCGCCACCGAGTCCGTAGAGTACTCCACCAAGCCGCACGAGGTTACTTCGCGAAGCGGGGTGGGCGACTGCTCCCGGTGAGTTAGCAAGATCGAGATAAGCCGGCGTGAAGCCCTTTTCTCGAAATATTGCCACGGCCGTATGGAAGCGCTCGATTTGAAGATTCGTGAAATCGGTCTGGGCGAGATCGTCGGCGGCCGCAAAATGTGTCATCAGGCCTTCGAGGCGGAGATGTGTCAAAGCTTTGAGTTGATCTGCAAACTCGGCGACTTCATCAAAACGAACGCCAACACGTCCCATACCGGTATCGATCTTCACATGAATCGAAATATCCGTTCCGCGCCTGGCGGCCGCGGAATTTAACGTCGCGGCTTTTTGGATCTGAAAGATGACCGGTGTGAGGCCGTAGTTAAGAGCAAGGGTTTCCTGTCCGTCCCAGAACCCTCCGAGGCAGAGAATGAGCTTCCGAATCCCCGCCTTTCGCAGCTCGACGCCTTCTTCCGGAAGAGCTACGCCGAACCAATCTACTCCTTCGGCTTCGAGGCGTTTTGCACACTCGACCGCCCCATGCCCATATGCATCGGCCTTTACGACTGCCATATACTTCGTCTCGGAGCCGATAAACTTCTTTACCGAACGAAAGTTGAAAGCGAGATTGTCGAGATTGATCTCGGCCCAGGTCGGCCGTTGAGAAATGATTTCGCTCATTAAATAAAACTGACGGTTTTCAGAATGATTCTCGTGAACCTACTGTCTCAGGTGTCGCGTCGCAGACCCTTAAAGTAAAGACTACAAAAGCTTGAGAAATTACTTTCAATCTCTTCGAGAGAAACCTCAACTGTCTTGCCCCCGACCCCTAAAGTAATCTATAACGGGATATTGCCATGCTTTTTCGGCGGATTGGTGTCTCGCTTATTTTGAAGCAACGACAAGGCCCGTATAAGCTTCGGCCTCGTCATCGCAGGCTCGATAATTTCGTCGACAAAGCCGTGCTCGGCCGCGACATATGGATTTGCGAACTTCTCGTTGAACTCGTTCACGATCCGCAGCCGATTTTCCTCCGGATTCGTCGTCTCCGCGAGTTCCTTTCGATAAAGAATTCCGACAGCGCCTTCGGCACCCATGACGGCGATCTCCGCCGTCGGATACGCGAAGTTGATATCGGTCCTGATATGCTTCGAGGCCATCACGCAATACGCACCGCCATACGCTTTGCGGGTTATTACCGTGATCTTCGGCACCGTTGCTTCGGCGAAAGCGTACAGCAATTTTGCTCCGTGGCGGATTATCCCGAGATGCTCTTGATTCACACCGGGTAGAAATCCCGGGACATCTTCAAACGTGATAAGCGGGATATTGAAGCAGTCGCAGAATCGAACGAAGCGCGCGGCTTTCACCGAAGCGTCGATGTCGAGAACGCCGGCGAGGAACGCCGGCTGATTGGCGACGATGCCGACCGAGTAACCACCGAGACGAGCAAAGCCAATAACAATGTTCGGTGCGTAATATTCCTGAACCTCGAAGAAATAACCGTCATCGACGACCGGCTTGATGATGTCGCGAATGTCGTAGGGCTGATTCGAGTGTTCCGGAACGACGGAGTTTAGCGCCGGATCTTTTCGATCACTCGGATCATCGGTCGGAACAAAGGGCGGATCGTCCATGTTGTTGGAGGGTATGAATGACAACAACTCGCGCGTTATCCGCAGCGCATGTTCGTCCGAATCTGCCGCGAAGTGGGCAACGCCTGACTTCGCGTTATGCGTCATCGCACCACCGAGTTCATCCTTCGTCACTTCTTCATGCGTCACTGTCTTGATCACATCGGGTCCAGTGATGAACATGTATGACGTGTTCTTGACCATAACGTTGAAGTCGGTGATCGCCGGCGAATAAACCGCACCGCCGGCACACGGCCCGAGGATGCAGCTGATCTGTGGAATAACGCCGCTCGCCAATGTGTTCCGCAGAAAGATATCCGCGTAGCCGCCGAGGCTGACGACGCCTTCCTGGATGCGTGCTCCCCCCGAATCATTCAACCCGATGACCGGTGCTCCGGTCTTCATTGCGAGGTCCATGATCTTGCATACCTTTTGTGCGTGCGTTTCCGAAAGCGAGCCCCCGAAGACCGTGAAGTCCTGGGCGAAGACGAAAACCTCGCGGCCGTCGACAAGGCCATGGCCCGTGATGACGCCGTCACCGAGGTACTTTTGATTTTCCATCCCAAAGTCCGTCGATCGGTGGACGACAAACTTATCGAACTCTTCGAAGCTGTTGTCATCGAGGAAAAACTCGATGCGCTCGCGGGCGGTCAGCTTGCCACCCGACTTTTGCTTTTCAACGCGGGCAGCTCCGCCCCCTTCTTCGGCAAGCCGAGACTTTTCTTTGAGGAGCTCTAATTTATTCATCGGACGTGTTTCGGGTTTCATAAGATCGTGAAGCGTTACGACATTTTAGCCTAATTCGCCGAGCAAGCAACGCGGCCCGGCTGATGGCTTCCCGTTGCCGTTTGGCCGGACGGATGATAAAACTAGCTCGATGCCAACGATTGTAAAAATAGCCAGTCGCGACAATGAGTACCTCAAAGAAGCGAGACGCGTGCGCGACGGCAAGCAACGCGACAAGATCTTTATCGAAGGAGTGCGTCTTATTGAGGAAGCGGTCCTCTCCGGTGTGACGATCGATCGCCTGTTCGTCTCAGATAGCGCATCGGAGCGAAGCGGTAGCCTTGTCAATGAAGGTGGAACTCGCGAAACTTTTCAGCTTACCGATGCGGCGTTCCGATCGATCGCAGATACCGTCACATCGCAAGGTGTGGTCGCATTGGCTGAGCGCCCCGCAGGCGGGCGGAACGCGATCGAGGAGCGACTGGCAACGTCATCCATGCCCCTGGTCGCCTTTCTCTATGAAACTAATAACCCCTCGAATCTAGGAGCTGTGATTAGAACCGCCGAAGCCGCTGGTGCCGCGGGCGTCATCGTTTCAACCGGGTCGGCAGACGCGTTCTCTCCGAAGGCACTGCGAGCAGCGATGGGATCGAGCTTTCGATCACCCGTATGGACGGACGTCAATTTGGGCGAGGCGATAGAGTGGGCTGCGGACAACGATCTTCAAACTATTGCCACGACGCCGACAGCGACGACGGTTCACACCGACGTCGATTGGACACGGCGCTCCATGATCCTTTTTGGATCGGAAGCTCACGGCTTACCGGAGTCAGAGCTTCGAAGCGTCGATGATCAGATTTTGATATCGATGGACAGATCTGTCGAAAGTCTCAACCTCGCGGTCGCGTGCGGCGTCATCCTGTTCGAGGCTCGAAGGCAGAAGGGCGCCGATCAACGAAGCGGTTGAGCCGGGGCTGATGTGTTGGAGTTTGCGGAGGTCGTTGAGCTCGCGGTCGCCACATCCTTAGTAAAACTTTCCGTCGCTTGAGGACTCTCAATAATCGCAAGTGCCATCGAAATTTCGTTCGCCAACGTTCTCGCGTTGTTCGGGTCAGCGGTTGCCAACCGGTTTCTGGCTTCGATAAAGGAGCGCTTCGCTTCCCAATATTTACCCGTCAGCATGAACGCCCTGCCAAGCCAGAAATAATCACCGACGTCTTCTGCGCTTGCGGCATTCGCGTTTATAAACGCAGCCGGATCCTTGTCGACAATACGGCGCGTCTCTTCAAATGCATTCAACGGAATATTGTTGCTCTTCATCTCGGTGATGACGGGCGTTTCGACGACGGGCTCAGGCTGGGACTTCACCCAGTAGTAATACCCGCCTGCCCCAAGTAACCCGCCGAGCACGAGGAACAACAGCGCATTCAAAACGCGGGGAAGTAACGCGGGCTCTTTTTCTTCGACTACCCTCGTTGCAATATATGGACGAACCGGCGGAGCGGGAGTAGGAGCTGGAGCGGCGGGCGCGAACCGTGGCTGCTGAGCCGGGACGATCACGCTCGACGATGAATAGTCGTGAAGATCAAGTTTAGATTCTTCTTCAAGTGCCGGCTCTTCCTCCATCAAATATGACTGATCGTCGAGCTCGTCAATCGCCGCTGAATCGTTTGTCGAAAACTCCCCCTCTTCCTCCAGTTCCACTGTGCTGTCGAATGGAGAGCGGACGGAGGCAACCGTCGGATCTTCGGCATCACCAGCACCGGCAGCCGCGGAGAACTCTCGGACGGGTTCAGCGGCGACGCGGACGACGATCGCCGTCAAATTATCTTCAGCACCGCGCGAATAGCAAATCTGTTTAAGCCGGTCGCAGATATTCGCCGGGTCTCCGTCCGAAAGAAGGCCGCCGATCTCGGCATCATCGATGTGACGGGTAATGCCGTCGGAGCACAAAAGAAAAGTCGTTCCGGGCTCGACCATAATCGTCTTCAGATCGATGTCGACATCGGCTTCGGCTCCGAGCGCACGGCTGATAATGTTCTTGCTCGGATGGTTTGCGGCTTGCTCAGGCGTCATTCGCCCGGCTCTTACTTCCTCTTCGACGACCGAGTGGTCGTGCGTTTCGCGGAGCAGGTTTCCGTTGTGATCGAGCCGGTAAGCACGCGAATCGCCAACATGGCCGATCGTCGCAATATTTCCGTAGACATGTAGTGCGACGACAGTGGTCGCCATTGAGGAAAGCTGCGGCAGATCAACCGCCATTTGGTAGATCGCGCCGTTTGCACGTTCGATCGCTGCCCGCATTACGTCTTCCGCATCGAGGTCGGCCGACTGGTTCATGAAAGCTTCGCCAAGTATCTCGACCGCCATCTGCGAGGCGACGTCGCCCGCTTGAGCACCGCCGACACCATCGGCTACCGCATAGACACCCCGCTCTTCGAGCACGAGGAATGAGTCTTCATTCTCCGGACGTTTCTCGCTCAGGCCGCGATCCGAAACCGAGGCCGACGTAATGTTAAAGTTGTTCTCCATCTATTGAGTCTCCGGGCGTCAAAAACACAGCGGTCGAAGCTTATCCTTAAGGCAAAGCATCAACTTCGGCCTGACGGCGGTCCAAAGCATTTCGGTGCGAGAATGCCATTAGCATTCCGAGCATAACGAAGCTTGTTATCAGTGAAAAGCCACCGTGGCTGACAAACGGCAAAGTAATTCCCGTCATTGGTAATGCCCGGGTGATGCCGCCGACGTTAACGAGCGCCTGAAAACCGATGAAAGCGGATAATCCGATCGCGCAAAGTTTGCTGAACATATCGCGCGAATCCAGTGCCGTCCTAACACCCGCGCTGATCAGTACAATTAGCGCAAAGGTTACCAACAAACCCCCGAAAAGTCCAAGTTCTTCGGCGAGAGCGGCGAAGATGTAATCTGAGTCCGCGACGGGTATTAATTCCGGATATCCAAGGCCCAATCCGCGGCCCGTCGTGCCGCCCGAAGCAAGGCCAAACGTCGCCTGCGCGGGTTGAAAAGCGAGTACGTCGAACCATGCATCAATATTGATAGTTTTCTGCAGCTCGGGATCGTCGGCGAGCATCTGAGGGATCGACGCATCTTTTTGCACAAGCTTATTGTAGTAATTGTCGTAATCCTCCTTCCACCACGAAGTCTCAGGCGTCGGCGGATTGAATCCATCAAGCCACAGATGAAAACGCTGCTGGATTCGATCCGGCAGAACCTGCTTCACCGGTCTCGCGAGAGTCGGGAGCAGTGGGATCTCGCTCTGCGTTTTTTCGGGAAGAGCCCCGACGACGAGGATGCCGACAGCCAAAAGCACGCTTCCGACGAGAACGAATCGCTGCGAGAATCGTCGGACGGCGATCAGGTAGAGCGTCGCGTACACGCTGCTGAAAACCATCATCTGCCCAAAGTCCTTGAGCACGAAGAACGGTACGAACGGCAGCATCGCCATGAACACCAGCGGCACGACGTCCTTCGCTCGCGGAAGTCCCCAATATGTCTTCGCGAGATTCTTGTAGAGCACGGCGAGGATCGCCGCGAAGCCTATCAGGAACGGGATCTTCGACGGTTCCCACGGCGTCATATTGCCGATCGACTTTCCGGCGCGCGATGTGATCGCCGCAAGGAACAGGGGAACAAGTGTAAGCAGGACGAGCAGGAATCCATTCTTCTGCAGGATCTCTAAAACTTTTTCACGTTGAATGAGCAGCAGGGCAGCGATCATTCCGAGGATCCCGAGCAGCGGGTTAATTGTTTTTCCCGACAGCAAAACGCCGGACACAGTTTCCTCGGACGGCCGTGGCGTCTCGGTTGAAAGATCGACCGGCGACGGAGGCGTCGGCGGCAATCCCATGATCTGCTTTTTCTCGGCCGAATAATTCTCCTGGATGTAATGAAGCTGAAGCGATTTTATCTTGTCCTGGCGAGCCTCGGCCTTGTCTTTTCGTGAGATGTACTCCGGGTCGCTGAAGAGGCGATACTGCACCGTGAGCCCGATCGAGAAAAGCAAAACCGCAGCGGTGTATAGCGTCCAACTCCCCTGATACTTTGCGAATTTCTTTAGGAATATCGGAAGGACCGCGAGGACGGCGAGCAGGCCAATGTTGCGCACGGCCGTTATGTACGCTGTTTCGTAACCGCGGATCAGCCCGCCGTAATAGATCGAATAGTGCGAGATCGCCGTCAGCATGACGATCAACACGAGTATGAAAAAATGTGATGATGTTCTGTTCTTCACTTCGTGTTCTTGTTTCGTGTGCTTAGTGTGTTTCGTGGTTTCTTCTTAGAAGAGGAACCACGAAACACACGAAATGCCGGTAAAACTCCGCTGCGTCCAACCAACGTAACCGATAACGCGAATGACGCAGATCCAAAACAACAGTTAGATTTTTCTCATCCGCATCGTTTGTGTCATCCGCGGTCAATAGTCACCGCCTAACAAAAATATTGTTCGACTCATCGGCGTTTCTTCGGCTTCTTCACCGTCGGTTTCGCCGGCTGAGCCTTTGGTTTGTACTGGTCGCCAAGCAATCCTAATTCGCGCGCTTTCAAGATCACGTTCGCCGCGATCGGAGCCGCCGTGCGGGCACCGTAGCCTCCACCTTCAACGACGACCGCGATTGCGACTTGCGGACGCTCAAGCGGAGCTATAGTAATGAACCAACTATCGGTTCGCTCATACATCAACGGCACTTCGTATTCTTCCCACTTGCCATTCACCCTGCGCCGGCGTTTTTCAGTCTTTAGCTTTCCGGTCTTTTCGTCGTAGAGCAGCGCCTGCTTTTCGGCCGTTCCGGTTTTTCCGCCCGTTCGTATTCCGGTGCCGGCGAGTTTGGCCGAGATCACCGTGCCGGTGCCGCCGGGTTCTTCGGTCACCGTCGACATGATCATGCGGATCTGCGCCGCCTGCTGCGGCGTGAGCACCTGCGAGAACATCTGCGGCGGCTGATCAAATTCGATCCGCGGCTTCATGAGCTTTCCTTCGAGATTGCCGGGGATCGCGGCGATCATCGCCATCTGAAACGGAGTCATCTGACCCGCGTAGCCCTGACCCATTCCTTGAATTCCGAGATCGTAAAGCGAAATGTCTTTACCGGTTACGATCGTCGCTTGCTGAGGCGCGATCGAACTTGCGATCGATGGATTGCTTGTATTCAAAACATTCGGGAAAAACTTTTGGAGAAGTGCTTCTTCCGGTGTGTCGACAGGATTTATTCCGACGAGCAATGCAGTTTCGCGAAGTCGTTCGCGACCAAGCGCGATTGCAAGCTGCGAAAAGTACTGATTGCTCGAAACCTGATACGCGAACTGAATATTCTTTTCCTGACATCCGCCATCGCACGCTCCTCCGACACTGCCGTCCTCGCCCAGCTTCTGAGTCGCATCAACGATCGGACGGGAATTCGGCGTTGGTTTAAATCCGCCGGGGTAGCTCGGGAAGACCAAGTCCTGTTTACCGGCACGGAATGCCGAGATCATCGTGAAGGTCTTGAAAGTCGAGCCTGGTACATAGAACTCACGCGTCGCTCGGTTCAGCAAGGGTTTATCGCGCTTGTTTCCTTCGAGCTTCAAGTAATCCTCGAGGGTTTGGGCCTCGGCGAGGCTAAAAGACGGATTCGAATACACCGCGAGGATGTCGCCGGTCTGTGGATTGAGAACGACGATCGCTCCTTTCTTGCCTTCAAGCTGAGTCGCGATATATGCCTGGAGATCGCGATCGATGGTGATCTTGACGTCCTTATCCTCGTCCTCTTTTCGCTTGATCTTTGTCAGAACTTCCCATGCTTCGGGTGCCGGATCGGCCGCTCGCTTGTATAGCGTCCGCTCGAGCCCCGGCGTTCCGCGCTCCGTGCCGAGAAGGTGGGCCATCTCGCGCTCGAGTGCAAATCCGCGGACGATATCGCCGTCCCTATCTAGTTTGTAGTAGGCCAGTGATGCAGATAGAGAGCCGGTCCGATCGAGCATCCAGCCTCGTAAATTAGCGGCCGTCGTGCGACGCGTTCGCATGTCTTTGTATGCAAGCGCCTGGAATTGCTCATTCGACTCGTCTGCAAAATACGTCCAGTAAACCTGAAATCCGAAAACGGCAAATGCCAAAATCACGAAGACCATCTGCCACACGCGGATGCTGCGGTTGGCGATCGTCTGAGTGAGCCGCTTTTTAACTTCGCGCGGCAGGTCACGTTCGTAGAGAAACTTTGGTCGATTGAAGTTGTCGTAGAAAGTGAGAACGAGGAATCCGATCAGGACGCCGACGCCGATGATGTAGACGATACTCAAACCGGCCGGCGTGCGTTCCAGCACTTGTCCGCCGAAGATCGCCTCGGGGCGGAATTTGTTCCAGTCAATCAATGATAGAAGAGGCGAAAGATTCATTAGTCTGGGCGTCGTTTCGTGAGCTTTCGTGTGTTTCGTGGTTGGATCCAGGAAAAACAAACCACGAAAAACACGAAGCACGCGAACGCGTCAATGCTCATTCTCTCCTTCGATCGCGTCATGCGGTTCGGTCTCCGTCTTCACGGCCGGCTCGATGATCGTCGTCTTCTTGCTGAATTGCATATCGCCGATCGTGTATGCGTCGGTCGTAGCATCCGACAAAACCGGTTCCTTGACAGCCACTGGTGGTGGAGCCGGTACAAAATCGAGCGCAACGTCGATTGCCCCAAATTTAACTTTATCGCCCGCAAAGATCTCGATCGCTTTCCCGTAGGCGATACGCTCATCATTTAGATATGTTCCGTTCGTCGAGCCGGTGTCGGCGATGACGAGCTTACCTTCGGAATTTAACAAAAGGGAAGAGTGCATCTTCGAGACGCTCGAATGATCGATCGCGACATCGTTCTCCTTTGTGCGTCCGACCGAGAGACGTTTGCCTTGTTCCAGAGCGAATCGTTTGTCGACGGATCCGAGGCCAATGTCAAAGCTTACGCGGAGGTCGCCTCGAGCGATCGGCGCCGCATCGTGCGGCAAACTCGATGCGGGTATCAAGTGACTAAGGTTCGTGGCCGGGATCGTGACGTTCAATTCACGCTCTCCACCTTCTTCATGAAACTTATCGAAGCTCACAAACAACTTCACGCCCTCGGTGAAGTAATCGGGCTTCGCTTCAATGCTCAGCGGAGCGTAAGTGTAATAGCGTTTGTCGCTGATATGATCGACCGCCGCCGTGAGCAGTTCATTCTCGAGCTTCCTCAAACCGTCATCCGAATCGGTCGCGAACTTATCCCATTGCATCTTCAACTTGATGTTATGCGGGACAAAGCTGCGTCCGTCGGCGTCCCGCTTGATCTCAGAATCGAGCAGCATTTTCAAACGTTCGATCAACCCGCTGGTCGCGAGGCTGTCGGCCGGTTTCCAGCTTCGGCCCGTCAGCTTATCCACCATGTCCCCGATACGCGTCAGAGCACCCTGGACCAGCCAGTCAGGGGTGATGCTTTTCTTCGGGGTTTCGGAGTTATCCGGCATGCAAAAACGAGTTACGAACGGCGAACAAAATTTGTTGCCATTCTATCGGAAAGGTATTTGGAATCAAAGACGCCGTCACAATACCGTTGCCCGGTTTCTAACTTCGCATCTCAGTATGCGAACATTAAGATCGGATTACGGCCATGTCTAGTTTCGCGTGGATAATAATTCTGGTCCTCTTACTTACCTTGCTCGGCACAGCGGCCCTCGGGTTGGTAACCGTAAAATACTATTGGGGCGAACGCGGAACACCGCCATTGACCGGAGAAGAACGACGGAAGCAGCACGAAGAGGAATTAAGGCTCCGCGCAACACAGATCGTACTCGCCGAAAAGAATCCGATCGTCACCCGCCGCCCCGATTTCTGGGACAATACGAAGGTTCGTTAAATCCTGTGGCCCTCGCTGCGATTCGTGCGAATGACTGACGTGCCTTCCGAACTTATTAGCTCGATCCCGAACTTTGCTCCTATAATGTCGTATTGAGGTAGGTGCCTTTCTCTCGGGCCTGATGGCGACTTCGATGCGGGAACTCTCATTAGAAAATTGCAGGTTGGATAAGCGGTACGACGTCGAGCGGGAGCTGGGGCG
>JBDTSA010000026.1:0-10623 GCA_039931335.1 Acidobacteriota bacterium | reverse complement strand
CGACGGTTACGACATCATCATCGCGACGCTTCTCGACGCGGGTGATGTATCGCAACAGCGGCCGCGTTAACTCACGGTAAGGCGACGGCAGAATTACCAATTGCACGTCTATCTGAAGCTTTTCCCACATCTCCTTTAGCCGGGCCGTCGCATCCTCATCAAAGTCGACGTACACCGCCGTAACATTTCCCGGCGAAATAGATCGCGCGTATTGGAGGGCGCGCATCACCCCACGGTGCACGCCCGAGATCGGGACAATGACGGTGTTCCTGATAGGGGGAAGCATTCCACCCAGGCTCTCAGTTGAAAGCTCGCGAGCGACGGATATATAGTGGCGATGTATCGCAAGAAACATAAGAACCAGGACTGGGATCGCGACGACGACAACCCACGCTCCGTGCGTGAACTTGCTTACGATGAAGACGATCAATACGACACAGGTCACAACCGCTCCGATCAGATTTATCGGTAGCGATTTGCGCCAGTTAGTTCGATCGGTGACCTCGTCCGAGACAAAGCGCGGTGCGTTGCTTTGCTCCATCGCAAGATAGACATCAGGTAGTGCGGTCTCCGATTCTACCTCGCTTCGGTGGATTGAATCGTTGGCGACCTCCTGTCGTCGAACCCGAAGCCAGTGGATGACCATTCCAGACTGTGAGAGTGTGAACGAAAGAAACACGCCGACGGCGTAGAGCGGAATCAAACGGCTCGTATCACCCGCAAATGCTGCGACGAGAACCGATGAAAAGATCGCGAGGATGATAATTCCGTTTGAGAAAACCAGTTTGTCGCCACGATTCGCGAACTGCCGCGGCAAAAATCGATCTCGGGCGAGCAAACTCGAAAGTCTTGGAAAATCGGCGAATGCCGTGTTAGCGGCGAGGATAAGGATCGCGGCCGTCGCGGCTTGAACCAAGAAATAGAACCACGCCATCGGTCCCTTAAAAATGAAGCGGGCAAATTGTGAGATCACGGTTTCGTTCGCGTGCGGATGAATGCCGAATAGATAGGCCAGCGTGCTCGTGCCAAGAAACATTGTCCCGAGCAGAATCGCCATAACCAGTAGAGTCCTCGAAGCATTTCGAGACTCGGGTTGTTTGAAGGCCTGCACTCCATTCGATATCGCCTCGACCCCGGTCAGTGCCGAGCATCCGTTCGAGAAGGCTCCCAGCAAAAGAAATACTGTCAGGGCCTGTGGGACATATCCCTCGGCAAGTTGGATTTCTTCGTGACCGACTGTTTGACCGCCACCGCCGTAGACGAAGTAGTAGACCAATCCGTACCCGATCATGAAAAGGAACGACACGAGGAAGATGTAGGTCGGGGTCGCAAAGAATGCTCCTGACTCCCTAACGCCACGCAAATTCGCAACGGCGACAAATACGATCAGCAACACGCCGATGGAGACGCGATGCTCAGCGAGCCACGAGAGCGATGTTCCCTGCGCCGCTGATGTAATCGCCGCAACGCCCGCCGCGATTGAGACCGATACTGTCAGTACATAATCGATTAGCAGCGAGGCGCCTGCTACGAGCCCGGCGGTCGTACCAAGATTTTCCTTCGCGACGATATATGCACCGCCGCCGGTCGGGTACGCGTGGATGGTTTGCCGATAACTCAGCGTGACGATCGCGAGGAGGATCGCGATCGCGATCGAGACGGGTATCAGATACTGGAACGCGCCGGCATTCCCGAATGCGACCGCGACGGCGAGCACGAGGAGTATCTCCTCGGTGGCGTACGCAGTCGAAGAAAGTGCGTCCGATGAAAATACGGCCAGGGCGACTTTTTTTGAAAGGCGTTCGTGGGACGCTTGCTCGTTCCTGAGCGCCTTTCCGACAAGGATGCGCTTAAATGATCCGACCACGTCGAGACGTCTTCTCGGATCTACTACCGATGAACTATTTTGCATCTAAAATTTGAGACCTACCCTTTCTCCGTATATCCGCGCTGGCGGCTTCGCTCGATCCGTTCGCTTCTCTCCGCCGCGTCTCTTCGGTCCATGCAGTGCGCAGCCAGAAACATCAGGACAAAGGCTCCGAAGAGCAGACCGACTGCCGAATACGCCATGTACCGCGAAGCGGTGATCAGATGAAGGGCTGAGAGCGCCGAGATCCCGAGCCCGGTCAAGAGAAAGACAAGAGCTCCGACAATGGAAGGAAACAAAAGCGCCGTCCAAAATCCGCGGCTTGCCGACGATCGCTGATTGAAGCTTGAAACCCGACCTTCACTGACAGTTATCTCTCTCATACATTCCATCGCGAAACTTGTCCGCGAAGAAAGATTACGAGCCCGGGTATAAAGCCCGGGTAAACGAGACGTAAAGGTTTTATAAAGATTCAGGAGTCGATACTAGTCGGTAACCGACCCAAGGTTCGGTGAGAATATACCGGGGCGTCGAAGTATCGGGCTCGATCTTTTTTCGCAGGTTTCCGACAAAGACGCGGAGATACTCGGTCTGCTCGGTGTAATCGCCGCCCCATACCTTGCCAAGGAGTGCTCGATGCGTGAGTACGCGATCGTGATTAGTTACCAGGTGCGCAAGAAGATCAAACTCTTTTGGGGTCAGGTGCACCGCTTCGCCACGGACGAAGATCTGGTGATCGTCAAGATCGACGCGAAAATCGCCTGCTTCGATATAGCTCCAACCTTTTTCGTCAGGGCTTCGACGCAATGCGGCCCGCACGCGTGCAAGCAGCTCATCCATACCAAATGGTTTCGTAATGTAATCGTCAGCTCCCGCATCCAGAGCCTCGACCTTCGTCTGCTCTTCGCCGCGGACTGACAATATAATAATCGGAACGGACGAAAGACGGCGGATCTCACGGCAGACTTCAATGCCGCTCATCTCGGGCATCGAGAGGTCGGTAATGACAAGGTCCGGCTGAAAGTCGCGAAACAGATCCAGACCCGACGCGCCGTCCGAAGCGGTCCGCACATCGTAGCGATGAGCTCCCAGGCTCCGTTTCAGGACCCGGGTGATTTGAAATTCATCATCGATGACAATTATCCGTTTCGCCGTCATCCTACTTTGCTGCCAAGGCCTGTTCCAACCGCGTGCTGCGATCGGTCGGCAGCTCGCATACGATGCGTGTCGCGAAATCGCGACTTCCGTCCTCTATCCAGATCCGGCCGCCCTGCGATTCGATAATTCCGCGAGCGATCGTAAGTCCGAGTCCTAGGCCGCTTCCGGCAGATTCCATCTCCTGATCGCCGAGACGCGTGAACTTATCGAAAACCTTTTCACGTTCTACGCTGGGGATCCCGACACCCTGATCTTCGACGATTAGCCTGACCTTCGATTCGGCGGTCGCATAGGCCGACAACCGGATACTTGAACCCGGTTCGGAGTATTTGGCCGCATTGTCGAGGAGCGTGAAAACGACTTGTGACATCGACGCCGCATCGACAACCAGCTCCGGCAGATCCGGCGCGATGTCGATCTCTAGCTTTTTGTCCGCGAGCTGGCCCCGCGCCCGGTCTACAGCATTCGCGATGATCTCGTCGACTGAAAAAAGTCCCTTGCGAACATCGACCGCACCGGCTTCTACCTTGGCGATTCCGACTATGCCCTCGATGAAGGCGTTCAATCGATCGGTCTCTTCATCGATGATCTCGAGAAACTCTTTTCGCGATTCTTCATCGAGCCCAGCTCTAGAGGGTTCGTTCAAAAGGGTCGTCACCGAAGCCTTGATTGACGTTAGCGGTGTTCGAAGGTCATGGGTCACTGCATCTAGCAGCGCCGATTTTAGTTTTTCACTTCGGCGCAGGGCCTCAGCTTTGCTGGCCTGCTCGAACGCGTCTTTGAGCTCGTCGTATAGACTCTCGATCTTCTTTTGCCTTGCTTCAGACTCCTCGGCCCGTCGCCGGGCATAGCCCGAAAGTTGCCCCGATATAAGAGCCGTGATGATGAAAGCGCCAAATGCGATCCAGTTCTCGGGGCCAGTAATGCTCAAAGTGTAGAATGGCGGCAGAAAGAAGAAGTTAAAACTGACAATCCCTGCAAGAGCCGCCGCGAGGCCTGCCCGGCTACCGAAGAGTGTCGCCGAAAAAAGTACGACGAGCAGCAACGTAAGAGCGACCTCGGTCGAGTTTAGAAACTGCCGAAACGGGAGCAGAACGACGGTCGTGAGCGTTATCGCAGCGATGTCGATCAGCGATGCCTTTACCTTACCGATCTTTGAGAAGTACCTCTTCATCTTTTCACGTCGAGCTGGTGCTCAGCTCGGAACGCCCGCGCGGAGCCGGGGCCAAATCGTCGCTGCGAAACCGAAGGAACCATACTACACCAGACAATGCTGACAGAATGCCGGAAATGATCGTCAGCGTTTGAGGCGTGATGTAGAACATGGCTTCGCTCGACAGATAACTCGAAATACCGAACATCGTCAGCTCCGCACCGCGGTCGAGTGTCGAGATGCGGCCGCGAATGTAATCCGGCAGGCTTCGCTGAAACAACGTCTCCTGAATCGCATACTCGACTCCGACGATCGCTCGCGACACAAACGTAAAGACGGCAAACAGAAACAGCGTCGGCATTACTCCAGCGAGCGAAAAAAGGAGTCCGTGAACGATGAGTGTCGTGCCTATGAACAGACTGTGGCGTCTATTCAGGTCGAGCCAGACCGACGTACGATGGGCGATCAGCATCCCGAACGTTAATCCCAAACCGGCTGCGGTCCACATCATCGCGACGCCGACATCCGGATTCCAACCTTCGACGGACGGAAAATGCACGCCGCCCATCCGCTCAAAGATAACGTTGATCGCACCGCCGCCGGTCGCCCAGATCACATTCATGATGAGGATAGTCAGTGCGAAATGATTTACGACTGTGTATTTGAATCCTTCTTTTAGCTCGGTACCAAATGACGGCGTCTCGATCCGCCCCGCCATCCGCTCGCCAGTCTCAGCGTCACGTGTCGCCTCTTCGGGAATCCGCCAAACCGTGAACGCAGATACGGCGAACGACGCCGCGTTGATCAGGAACGCGATTTTGTATCCGAATATCGCGGCCGCCCAACCGCCGAGCGCCGAGCCGATCGCCATGAGCAGAAATCGCGACGAGAACATTAGTGCCGTTCCCGCAAGCAAGCCTTCCTTGCCGGTGAGATTTGGCGTCGCGGCATTCTTTGCTCCGTCGAAGAACGCGCCAAAACTGGAGAGCAGAATCGTCGCCATATATGCGATCCAGAGATCGTCGCGGCTGTTGACGAGCAAAAACATCATCGCCACACCGACGCGTGCGAGATCCGTGATGATCATCACCTGGCGCCGCGAAAAGCGATCGACGAATGTTCCCGCGATCGGCGATACGATCGAGAACGGGACCAAACGGCAGACAAAGAACACGCCGGCGGCGACTGGCGACGCCTCGCTTACCAGCCGAACCAGCCCGAGTCCGGCGATGAAATTGAACCAGTTTCCAAGCTCGGAAATCACTTGGCCCGCGAGAAGATTGCGGAAGTTCCGGTTGCCTTGGATCAGTTGTTTGTAGGTCAGCGACTGCACGGACTAAAGGATAATGGATGATGGATAAACGCGGAAAGTGAGAAGTTTGAGATACCAAAAATCGTAGTCGCGAATTGACACCCATTTCCTCAGAAGATAGACTCATCCCTTCTTATTGAAAACGACTTTCATTTTCATTCAGGAGACACTTATGGTTAAATTTGCGCGATCGATATTCACATTTTCGCTATTTTTCTTGTTAACACTCGCAATATTTTCTTATTCGCCCTCAAAACTTGCCGTGCGTGGACAGGTTACCGATCAAAATCACGCCGCGGTCGTCGGTGCTACGATCACCGCAGCGCTAATAAGGAGCGGCGAGTCGCAGGTCGCAGTTTCCGATTCGAATGGTTCGTTTACATTCTCGCTCGAACCGGGGGAATACGTACTCGACGTCGAAGCCGACGGATTCAATTCCCTCTCGCGCAAACTAAAGGTCGCCGTCGATCAGCGGGAGGATATCGAGCTCAACTTAGAGATCGCTTCGACCACCGCAACCGTAACCGTCTCCGACACAGTCGACTTCCAGGCGGCAAACACGTTCTCAGCCACAAAGACTCCGACCGCCGTCCGCGATCTGCCGCAGACCATCACGATCATCGGAAAACAGCAGATCGCCGAACAGTCTTTTGCGAGCATCGCTGACATCGCACGGTACCAAGCCGGTATTTCGAGTCATCAGGGCGAGAACAATCGTGATCAGTTGATCATCCGCGGGCAAAATTCGAGCGCCGATTTTTTCCTGAACGGTGTCCGCGACGACGTCCAGTACTACCGTGATCTTTATAGCCTTGAGCGGGTTGAGATACTTCGAGGACCGAATGCGCTCGCTTTCGGACGTGGTGGAGGCGGTGGCGTGATCAACCGTGTCGGGAAGGAGCCGACGACGTCGCCGTTTTACGAGTTTACGCTCCAGAGCGGTTCGTTCGCCGGCCGGCGTGGCGCGTTTGATATCAACACGCCGGCAAACAAGAAGATCGCACTTCGTTTCAACGGCGTTGCCGAAGCGTCGAACAGCTTCCGCGATTCGGTTGAGCTTAACCGGTACGGTTTCAATCCGACTGCGGCGATCACACCTGATTCCCACACTCGGATCACGCTCTCATACGATTTCTTCCGCGACCGCCGGACAGCCGATCGCGGTATAACTTCGCTCAACAATCGCCCGGTCGATGTACCGATTTCAACCTTTTTCGGTGACCCGTCAAACAGCAAAGTTAGACTTGGCGCGAATCTCTTCGCCGCCAGTGTCGATCGCGAATTCGGATCGCTCATATTCCGCAACCGGACAACGTACGGCGACTACGATCGCTTCTATCAAAACTACGTTCCGGGTCTGATCAACCCAGCGGGCATGGTTTCCCTGTCGGCTTATAACAACCAAACGCTTCGGCGAAATCTATTTAACCAGAGCGATTTCATCTACAGCGTTTCGACGGGCCGCATTAAACACATGCTGCTCGGCGGATTCGAAGTTGGCCGCCAGCATTCGAACAATTTCCGCAACACGGGGTTTTTCAATAACACGGCCACGTCCATCCTGGTTCCGTTCGACGATCCGACGATCTCGACGCTGATCACGTTTCGACAGAGCTCGACCGATGCCGACAATCGTGTGCATCTCGATCTGGCCGCGGCTTACTTTCAAGATCAGGTCGAGATCTCGAAATACCTGCAGATCATCGCCGGTGCTCGGTTCGACTACTTCGATCTACAGTTCCAGAACAACCGGAACAACACGGACCTCGGTCGCATCGACCGTCTTGTCTCGCCGCGATTCGGAATCGTCATCAGGCCGATCACCAAACTTTCTTTGTATGGAAACTACAGCGTTTCGTACCTGCCAAGTTCGGGTGACCAGTTTAGCCAACTGACGTCGATCACGCAGCAGGTGAAACCGGAGAAGTTCACAAACTACGAGGTCGGCGTGAAGTGGGACATCACCGATCATTTCGGATTGACCTCCGCACTATACAGGCTCGATCGGACGAACACACGGGCCAATCATCCGACGGACCCGACGGTCATCATCCAGACGGGCAGTCAGCGGACCAACGGTTTCGAAGTAAATCTAAATGGCAATCCGTTCGAGAAATGGAGTATCACGGGTGGCTACTCTTATCAGGACGCATTCATCTCGAGTTCGACGACCGCGGCACCCGCAGGAAGGCTGGTGGCGCAGGTACCGCATCACAGTTTCACCGTCTGGAACAGGTATCAGTTCCTACGGCGGCTCGGCGCTGGACTCGGGCTGATACGGCGTTCGGACATGTTTGCGAGCATCGACAACACGGTGGTGCTCCCTGCTTACACCCGCGTCGATGCGGCGGTGTTCTATTCGTTCAATGAGCATTGGCGTCTGCAGGCGAACATCGAAAATGTTCTCGATACTCGCTACTACCAAAACGCCGACAACAACACGAACATCTCGCCGGGCTCGCCGAGAGCTGCCAAGGTGACGCTCGTCGCGAGATTCTAGGCTCATCCGAAAGAAAAAGCGGTGCGAGCGAACGATCACACATCGCACCGCTTTTTCGTCGAGGTTATGTGTTACTTTCCCGAGAACTTCGGGTGACGTTTTTCAAAAAATGCCGAGACGCCCTCTTTAAAATCGGGCGACTGTCCCGACTCGACCTGACAATCTGCCTCGAGGGTTAGTTGCTCTGTGAGGTCATTGGAAAATGTTGCATTGAGCATTCGCTTGACGCGGCCGAAGGCCGCCGTCGGACCAGCAGCGAGTTGTCCGGCGAGCCTTGTAGCCTCGCTCATTAGATCGGCCGCCGGTACGATCCGATTGATCATCCCGATCTCGGCTGCCCGCTGGGCGGAAACAGTCATGCCTGTCATGAACATCTCTGCCGCCAGCTTTTCACCAATAGCTCTCGGAAGAAAGAATGTCCCGCCACAATCAGGCGATAAACCAATTCGGACAAAAGCTTCGTTGAAACTTGCGTCGTCGGCCGCGAGTACGAGATCGCATGCGAGCGCGAAATTTGTTCCGGCACCGGCACAGACGCCGTTCACCGCGGCAACGAATGGTATCGGAGTTTGGCGGATCAGCGTGACAACTTCGTGAAGCGCTTTTAGCGGAGCATCGAGAAACGCTTCGATACTTCCCTGCGATTCACCCATTGATCGCATCTCGCGAAGATCTCCGCCCGAGCAAAATGCGCGTCCCGACCCTGTCAGGATAACAGCGCGCGCTTTATCCGAAGTCAATTGTCTGACCGAGGCGGCGAGATCTTTGCCCAACTGCAGAGACAAGGCGTTCAAAGCCTCAGGGCGATTCATCTGGATCGTCGCAACATCGGCATCGAGGCTGTATAGTACGGTCTCGAGATTCATAATCGTTAAGAGGAATTTTCCCGGAAAAGATCGGGGAGGGTGTCGTTACGCGAATCGTGCTCGTGAGCGGCTGGCTTCGTGACAGTCGCGACAGAGGACCGTTCGGCCAACTTTCGGTTGGAATGGAACATGATCGTGCTTGCCGCAATTATCACAAACGATCTCGTATCGTTTGGGTGCACCTTCACCCTCGCTCGCTTTCTTTGACCGGCACTTCGCGCATCGCTGCGGAGCCATCATGTTGCGCTGATAAAAGATCTCCTGTTCCTTTTCGGTGAAAAGGAAGGTCTCTTTACACTGAACGCACGTTGTTTCGACGTCCGGCATACTTTTTCTCCTGGTACCGAGTATAAGAGGGTGACGCGGCAATTCTAGCACAAGCCCCAGAAGTTGTCGCAACTATTACGCACCAGCCAGAACCGCCACGTGGGACCGAACGGTCCTGCCAAGAGTTTCCAAGTTGTAGCCGCCCTCGAGACACGACACGATCCGCCCGCCGCAGACATCGTCCGCCCAGTCCATAACGGTTTTCGTCATGGATTCAAAATCGGGATCCTCGAGTTTAAGCTGGCCAAGCGGATCGGTCAGGTGAGCGTCGAATCCGGCTGAGATAAAGATCAGATCGGGTTTCATCGCGGCCGAGACGTCGCCCGTTGCCGCTTCAAACATTCGCCTTTGCTCCTCAGCATTCGTGAACGCCTTCAGTGGGATGTTCAACGTCGCGCCGAGCCCTCTTCCCTGACCCGTTTCGCCACGCGAACCGGTTCCCGGATACCAGGGATATTGATGCATCGAAAAAAAGAAGACGCTCGGATCGGAGTAGAAGATACCCTGCGTACCGTTGCCGTGATGAACATCCCAATCGATGATCGCAACTCGCTCGACATCTTTATATTTATTTTGCGCGTATCGGGCCGCGACGGCGACGTTGTTAAATAGACAGAATCCCATCGCGTGCTCGGCCGTCGCATGATGGCCCGGCGGCCGAACTGCGACGAAAGCATTTTTCGCTTCACCTTGCATGACGGCGTCCACCGCGGTGATGGCTCCGCCCACGCCAAAGAGAGCAGCGTCGAATGATTGCATTGAGATAACTGTATCCGCGTCGAGCCGATCGAGACCGTAGGCAAATGCGTTCTCGACTTGTTTGAAATGCTCTTTCGAATGGACGGCCTGCACAATTCCCTGCTGTGCTTTTTCCGGCGTGATCTCCGTGAGTAGCTTCCCCAGCTCTTCGTCGCCCTTGATCGCATCGATGACAACTCGATATCGCTCCGGGGTTTCCGGATGGCCGGGACCGGTATCGTGTTTTTCGTAAATGGGATGATGTACAAGCGCGGTGGCCATAACGTGAGGCTATCATACGCACCCCAATTTCGGGTCGTATCTTGAAGGCGTTATACTTTCATTTTCTGTCATTTCTCTATGTCCACCAAACAACGGATTAAGGCTATCGATTCTCATACAGGCGGAGAACCGACTCGTGTCGTAATTTCTGGTTTCCCGGATCTCGGCAGCGGGACGATGGGCGAACGAATGGAACGCTTCCGTCACGATTTTGACGACCTGCGTGCGGCGATCGTTCGCGAGCCTCGCGGGTATGACGCCATCGTCGGCGCAGTACTGTGCGAACCGGTCAACGAGTCAAGCGCGGCCGCTGTGATTTTCTTTAACAACGTCGGCTATCTCGGAATGTGCGGACACGGGACGATCGGTCTGGTTCGGACGCTCGAACATATGGGAAGGATCACGCCCGGCAAGCACATT
>JBDTSA010000025.1:0-10644 GCA_039931335.1 Acidobacteriota bacterium | reverse complement strand
CAACGCACAGTGATCTCGAACCATAATCGCTTTTTCGTGCTTCGCACTCATGCAGGCAGGATGCCTGCGGTCCAGTCGGGGCAGACACAGGTGCCTGTCCTCCCGGTCTAACCCCGCAACTTCACACTCCGAATCTCAACCTTTCCATCGAGTGAGGGCGGCAAGATTACCCGCGTCTCGCCGTTAGCATCGATCTCTACTCGCAAACTTTCTGTCCGAACATTCTCAAACAACGACCTCCCGCCAAACAGCACAACGCTCGCGCGTTTGCCTCCGTCAACCGGAATTGAATAGACTCGCTCGACGCGTTTCTCGCCGATGCGAAATGCGACGTCGACAACAGTCTCGACAACAGAGGCCTTCGGATTGGCCACGCTGACGGGCGTCTGCTTTGCCATGAAATCCGCTGCGTGATTCGTAATGTCAATCCGCTCGGTCGAAACAAAGCTGAGCGATCGAATGAAGTTTGCCGGCCCGCGGACTCGTATCTTCGAGGGAGTTATAGTTTCGGAGTAAACCTCGTAACCCTCGGGAATCTCCCCCGTCGTTTCTGCTTTGACAGCGATCTCCTTTTCTTCGACGGCCTCAATCCGGACGGCGATGCGGCTCGGTTGGATCTCGTCAAGCTTGACGCCCGTCGGCAATGAGACCCCGACCGTCTCCGGCGTCAGGCTGATCACACGATCGCCAGGCGTGACGTCCGAAATGTCCATCGACACGATGAGGTCGTTCTTATTGATCTGAGCAAGCTTTCTCTTATCACCGGTGACAACCAGATCGACTTCCTGGATAGGCGAATTCGTAACTTCAATGTTGTTCGAAAAGCGCAGGCTGAGCGGAATCGAGGTCAGACGCTGTGTCGTCGGTGTGCTCAAACCGGTGACACCCAGCCAGAGCGCAAGCGTGATGGCGAGCGCGACAAGCTTCATCAACCAATCTTCGAGGAAGATCTTTTTAAGTATATGCGTCAGCCAGAGCATTCTTCTTCAAGTGTGAAGTGTGAGATATGAAGCGTGGCATGGGAGCTGGTGAATGATGAACTGTGAGTTATAAGTGGAGTATTACGCCTCCTGTTTCATATCTCACACTTCACACTTCATACCTCACTTGTCATTCACGATTCACCACTATCCAATCGTGATCTCCGTCTCGGTTTCCTTCATCGTCTTGGTCTGTTCGCGCACGGTTTGGACCAGCGGGATCTGCATCGCGTCAAGCAAGATCTTTCTAAGTTGAGTTGTATCCAGATTGCGGCGGATCTCACCGGCCTCGACATACGTTATCAATCCGGTCTCTTCAGAAACGACCAGCGATATTGCATCCGAGCCCTCGGTGATCCCGATCGCCGCCCGATGCCGCGTTCCGAGCTCACGCGAGATGCTCGGGTTCTTTGTCAGCGGCAAGAAAACCGAAGCCGCGGCGATGCGTTCGTTCTGGATAACGACCGCACCATCATGCAGCGGCGTCGCCGGATTGAATATCGACACCAGGAGGTCGTAGCTGATGCGTGCGTCGAGCTGCACGCCGGCGTCGATGAAGTTCCGCAATCCGACTTTCCGCTCGACGACGATCAGGGCTCCGGTCTTCTCAGATGCGAGTGTCGTAACGGCCAGCACGATCTCGTCATAGACACTTCCGCCAAACTGGCCACGCTGTTTTTTCAGGATCGGAAATTGCAGTCGGTTCGCGAAAAAGATGAGCGCCTGGCGGATCTCGGACTGAAAAAGAACGATGATGGCGAAGCCGATGTAGAACACCGCGTAGCGGAGCACGAATTCGAGCGTCGCAAAATCCTGCTCGATCGCGATCCAGTAGAGCATCCCGAGCAAGATCAGGCCGACGACCGTCGGCACCGCCCGCGTCCCTCGCAGCAGCTTCAGCACGACATACACGAGGATAAAAACGAGCGCGATGTCGATCACATTGCGAAGCGCGTTTATCGTGATGTAGTCGGTGAACTGCATAAAACCCCGGCTAGAATATCATAGGTATTTTTACTTCGGCCTGACCTGGCCTCTCGTGATGATTCCGACAAGCCGCCCCTCGTCATCGACAACCGCAACTGCTCCGCAACCGTTTGCGGATGCAAGCGCATTAGCGTCGGCGATCACTGTGCCCGTTTCGACAAAATATTCCGTCGTCACCGCACGCATCGCATCGCGGACAGCGGTCGTGTTCCACTCGGACCGGTCGATGCGTTTCAGGTCTTCGAGTACGAGCATTCCAAACAACTGTTTGTCCTTTGCGACCGGGAAGACCGTCCGCCGGTTCATCGGCAGAATATGATCGACAAAATTCAGGATCGTCGCCTCGGGGTCGACGCTCATCGGAAGCTGCATGACGTCGTCGACATGCACGGCCCGCGACGCTTCGATCTCGCGGATGATCGACTTTGCCGAATCGTACAAAAATAATCCGGCGAGCACTGCCCAGAATCCGGTAAAGAATTTACCGTAGATGAGCACGAACAAAGTGCCGAGTACTATCAGCCCGACGGCGATAACCTGTCCGCACCGTCCGGTGAGGATAGTTGCTTCGGTCAGGTCTTTTCCGTTTTTCCAAAGATACGCACGCAGCACGCGACCGCCGTCGAGCGGGTAGCCGGGAAATAGGTTGAAAACCGCGAGCAGAAAATTCGACAGAGCGAGAAGAAAAAGAAGTGTCCCGAGAATATCCAGTCCGCCGGCGTTTGCCGCCGCCATCAGGCCGAGAAAGAAAAGCGTCAGAATAAAACTCGCCGCCGGCCCCGCGATCGCTATTCGAAACTCCGCTCGCGGTGTTTCAGGCGGATGACGAAAACGCGTCAGCCCGCCGAACGGATGAAGGACGATCTCGAGCACCTCGAGCTTTTCCCACCTCGCCGCAACCGCGTGTGCAAATTCGTGAAAAAAGATCGAAGCGAAAAATACAAGCGTCGTCGCTATTCCGAGCACCACGCTGCCGATCACATTTCCAACCAGCGGATTCACGCTCGCTGCCGTGATCGCCGACATCAACCCAACGACAAAAAACCAACGGTAGTCAGCCCGCACCGGAATCCCCGAAACGTGGCCCAACACCGCTTGCCGCTTAAATGTCTCCGCGAAGCTCATAGAGCAACTCTCAGATGGAGATAGATTAGCAAAACAAGGAAACAGATTCGAGAGCTACACGGCTCGAACGGGAGCACAACCACGAAGTCCGAAGCGTCGAACTTCTGGCGATATACGTGGGATAGCGAGAACAGGCTCGGAAGCGTCGAGGCGTAAGGAGAAAGTCCGTTACAAGTTCCACGCACTTGGCCGGCGCGTGCAGCGATACATCGTCGGTGGCAAAGAGAATACGAAGTTCATCCACGCCGGCGAAGATGTTTTGGTCGATGACAATTAAGGTAAGCCGACGAAGTATTTGAACGGAGAACGAATCGACAATAAGCTATGCGTGCTCCGCGGTATCTGCGTTTAAAATCAAGAAGACGGGCCATCGCGGCCCGTCTTTTTTCTACAAAACTTAGATCCACCTTATGCCTCGAACGGGATCTCGGCGTTCTGAAGAATACCGAGCTCGTTCCGGCTGACTTTTTCGAGCAGCTTCGGATCGTCAAACATTTTGACAAGGCCGTTAACGGTTGCGTAGCGTGGCTCTTCGGCGACGCCGACCGGGAGATTGATGAATGAACGGATGTATCGATCGACTCCGTCGAGCAGGGATCCGCCGCCCGTCAGGATAACTCCGCGATCGTAGATGTCTGCAGCGACTTCGGGACGCAGCTCAGTCAGAGTATCTTTCGCAGTTTGCGCGATGCGACGAACGATCGACTCGACGATCGGATAGACTTCGCCGGTCGTGATCTCGACCGCCGCCGGGCTTCCGGTTGTTACATCACGGCCGCGAACCTCGGTAGTCTTGCCGATATCATCCGGCAGATATGCCGACGCAAAAGTTGTTTTCAAGAGCTCGGTCGTTTCTTCACCGACTTGCAGCCCGCGATGCCTTCGCAGATGCGTCGCAAGTACCGAGTTGATCTCGTTGCTGCCAAAGCGCTCGGACGTAGAATGCACGATCGCACCTTTCGCGATGACCGCGATGTTCGTCGTCCCCGCGCCGATATCAATGATGGCCGAAGCGCGCTTGTCATTGGGCAGAACTCCCGCGCCAAATGCCGCGGCTAATCCTTCTTCCATCATGAAAACTTTCCCGATGCCGGCTTCTTCCGCCGCATGCAGAAGTGCACGCTGCTCGACATGCGTGACGTCGGACACCATGCTCATCACTGCTTGCAGAGAAAGATTCGACCCGCCGGTCTTTGCTTTCTTCACAAAGTAGGCGAGCATTTTCTTCGTCCTCTCAAAGTCAGCGACGACGCCGCCGATCAACGGCGCTCGAACGGTGATGTCACGTCCTTCGCGGCCCGACATGTCGGCAGCTTCCTGGCCGAACGCGACTATCTCTTCGGTGATCTCGTTGACGGCGACAAGTGAGGGTTCATCCAGGACAACACCCCGGCCTTTGACCGCGATGATCGTGCTGGCTGTGCCGAGATCGATCGCCATCGAGTCGGTCACGAGTTTTTTTAATGAGGAAATCTTCAACTTCATACTGCTGGGACGAGTGGGGTCTATTAATTATATTCTTTTCGACACAAAACCTGCCATCAATATTTTTAGCTCCATTTGACCTCAAAAACATTCACCGGCTGAACGCGGTTCTTGACGGTCAAAGGCTCGCGCGGATTGACGGGCATTAGATTCCCGCTGGCCGCCGCGGTTGCCTCGCTCATTAAGATTTCTCCGCCCTTTGCATTCGACTCAAGACGCGACGCGAGGTTCACGGTATCGCCGATCGCCGTATATTCCGACCGTTTGTCAGAACCGATGTACCCGATCGTCGCTTCACCCGTATGTAATCCGATACCGACTGAGATCTGGCCATAGCCCGCCTCACGCAGCTCGTCGTTCAAACTCGCGAGCCGCTTCTGCATCGTGATCGCTGTTTTCACCGCATTCATCGCATCGGCGGGCGATGTGCTCGGAGCACCGAAGAGCGCCATCAGACCGTCACCGATATATTTGTCGAGCGTTCCACCGTGATCGAAAATTATTTCCGTCATCGCGGAAAAATATCTGTTGAGCAGGCCGACGACCTTCTCGGGTTTTTCACGTTCGGACAACGCAGTGAAACCGCGGATGTCGGCGAAGAGAACTGTGATCGTTTGATTGACGCCGCCGAGACGAAATGAGTTTGGATTATCGAGGATCTGCTTTACGACATACTCGGGCATGAAGCGGCTGTAGTTTGCCCGAGCGACTTCTTCGCGTGCGAGCCGACGGTGTGCCTTTACCGTCTCGACAGTGACGGCCGTTTGCGCGGCGACGGCGCTGATGAGCTCAAGATGATCGGGCGAAAACGCGGCGAATGGATCCAGACGATCAGCGTAGAGGACGCCATGGACGTTTGACTCGGTGATCAGAGGAGCGCAGATCGTCGATCTCACACCCTGCGAGACGATCGAATCCGCACCCGAAAACTGGGCGTCGGTTTTTGCGTCCTGCGAAAGAAGCGCGACCTTTTCACGCATAACTTTTTGTGTGATCGTGCGGCTGATCGTCAGCTTTTCAGTCAGTTTGTCGAGCCTTTCGTCGCGTGTCTTGACGCCAACCGAGACGAGGTTGTTCGGAAGGATCTTGCCGTCGTGCGTTTCATCCGCGATCAGTGCGACGACGCGGTCCGCCGGTGTGCCTCGAAAAATAAGATCCGTTGCGCGTTCGAATATTTCCTTGAGATCGAACACGGTACCGAGCGACTTGCTCATTTCGTAGAGCAGCTCGAGGATCTCGGCCTTGCGACGCAGATCTTTGATCTCTTCGGGCGTCGCGATCGCGGTCTCCATCGAGAGATGAGATTGCCGCCCGATGATCTCATTAGCCGAGATCTGTACCTGTGTGTGCCCGAGCGGCTTGTCATCGAAATCGACGGGTTTTGCTTCCTCGACGACAGTCGGTGCTTGTCGTTCGTCGGTAGGAATCGTGTCCGGCAGATGCGGCAGCTCGTGCACGTCGTTTGCTGCACCGATCTCTTCGAAATATTCCACGCGGCTTTCGCCGATCACGACGATGTCGCCTGTGACGAGATTCTTTTCGAGCACGGGTGAGCCGTTGACGAAGACGTGATTCACACTCCGCACAAGAAGGCCGTTTTCAAAATATCCGTCGACGATCCGATAGCCCTGCGCGTCGCCGGCGATCTGCGCGTGTTTGCGCGACGCGCGGCGGTCGTTCAAAACTATGTCATTCTCTTTGGCGCGCCCGATCGAATAAACTTTGCCGGGTTCAAGATCGAATCCCCACTCACGGCCGTTCGGTTCGGTAATTTTGATGTTTCCGCTCACGATGTGCGTTAATTGTACGGCTTATAGTTTCTAGTTTCTAGTTCCCGTTTTCGAGTTGGAAGAGCACGGGACGTCGACGTGAATGATGACTTCATAACCAGAAACTAGCAACTCGAAACTAGAAATGATCTACCTCGACAATAATGCCACAACACAGCTCGCGCCGAGTGTTCGCGCGGCGATGCTCCCTTTTCTCGACGTGTCGTACGGCAACCCGTCGTCGGCGCATGCAGGCGGACGCGACGCTCGAAGAGCTGTGGAAGCTGCGCGAGAATCAGTCGCGGGTTTGCTCGGTACGGACCGGGCAGAGATCGTATTCACCTCCGGCGGCACCGAGAGCGATAACTGGGCGATCCGCGGCGCACTCGCGGCAAGTCCCGAAAAGAAACATATAGTCACCTCTCGTGTCGAGCACGAAGCCGTGCGCAAACTGTGTGAAAAGCTTGGGCTCGAGGGATATGAAGTTTCGTTGCTCGATGTCGACGAGGATGGCGCTTTGGACCTCAGCCAAGTGCGCGAGTTTGTCCGCAGCGATACGGCTGTTGTCTCCGTCATGCTCGCGAACAACGAAACCGGAATTCTATTCCCAGTGGACGAGATCGCCGAGATCGTCAAGCAGCGCTCGGACGCGCTCATGCACGTTGACGGCGTAAATGCTGTCGGCAAAGTTCCGATCGACTTGAGTAAGACCGCGATCGATCTGTTCTCGGTCGCTGCTCACAAATTCCATGGCCCGAAAGGCGTCGGTGCCCTGTACATTCGCGATGGCGTAACTCTGCAATCGCTTTCGATCGGCGGCGGACAGGAATCGGGACGACGTGCGGGGACCGAAGCCGTCCATCAAATCGTCGGAATGGGCGCCGCGGCGGAGTTCGTCCGCGATATGTCGGCGACGCATAAAGTTCGGCGCCTGCGTGACAAACTTGAAAAGGAAATTTTGCAGAACATTTCGGTTGCGAGTTTGAACGGCACGAGCGACGAGAGTCGACGCTTGCCGAACACATCGAACGTTTCGTTTGAAAACCTGAACGGCGAAGCGATCATGGCGCGTCTCGACGACGCGGGCATTTGCGTCTCGACTGGCTCGGCGTGCAACGCCAGGGATCACGTCGCGTCCGCGGTCCTTGCGGCGATGGACATCCCGTATGCGAAAGCAATGGGTTCGATACGGTTCTCGCTTGGACGATTCAATATTGAAGAGGAAATTGCGACGGTTCCGGCTGAGGTCGAGAGGATAATTGCAGATCTGAGGAGCTTTGGGTAGCGTCCGCGTAGCGGCGGTTCGAATTTAGCCGCGGGCTAATGCAAGTGGGAAGCCTGCGCTCTGATCAATCACGCCGCCTTCTCAATTCCGTATCTCGCAAGCTTGAGATACAAGCCGCGCCGCGTGAGCCCGAGCTCGTTTGCGACGCGCGATATGTTCCAATTGTGTCTCGCCAGCGCCGCTTTTATCATCTGCATCTCGAGATCGGTAACCGCTTCTTCAAGAGTTCCGCCCTCCGGAATATTCTTGAACGGTGAGAAATGCATGTCGTAAGTCGCGATCGGTTTCGAGCCGGCATCGACGAGCGGCGTCAGCGGCTTTGCGCTCCTCTTTAGTTCCGGGGACAGATGGTCAGGCGTTACGACCTCGTTGTCGACCGCTCGGGCGATGACACGCTGCACTTCATTACAGAGCTGGCGAACGTTACCCTCCCAATTGCAAACCATCAAAAGATCGATCGTCTGCGGTGTAAAAGTAATATCGTGCTTTCCAAATCTCGAAGAGTAATGGTTGATGTAGTAATTGACGATCGGCGGAATCTCCGACCGGCGTTCGCGAAGCGGCGGCACGCGGAGCCGTATCACATTTAACCGGTAGTAAAGGTCCTCGCGAAAACTCCCGTCAGCAACCTTTGCCTCGAGCGGCATGTTCGTCGCCGCGATGATGCGGACATCTACTTTGATCGGACGCTTTTCACCGATCGGCTGGATCTCGCCCTCCTGCAGAAATCGCAAGAGTTTTGGCTGGACATCGATCGGCAGATCACCGATTTCATCGAGGAACAAAGTGCCGCCGTCCGCGGCGCGGATCATACCTGGTGAATCGGTCACGGCTCCGGTGAACGCGCCACGCCGATAACCGAACAAGTGACCTTCGGCGAGCTCTTTCGGTACCGCCGTGCAATTGAACGGGACGAAGACCTTGTCCTTTCGATTCGACAGCGTGTGGATCGCACGAGAGACGAGCTCTTTGCCGGTCCCCGATTCTCCGGTGACGAGCACAGTGACATCGGAGGAACGGATCTTATAGACCTCTTCGACGAGCGACGTCATCGCCGGCGACGAATGTATGAACCCCGGCATCAGGTTGCTCGACGTATACGGGCTCGATTCCTGCTCGACCGGCGCTCGCTTATCCCGCGCGCGTAGTGCGATCACATCCAGCCCCAGCTCGACGACCGGAAGCAGAGGATTGAGCGGACCGCCGTCATTCAAAAACGCACTCGTCTGCGGGTGTATCAGCAGGAAGGCGGGTTTAGCATTCGCGGTCTTCAGCGGAAAGACGGCGATATTGCGGTTCCTGGAGAATATTTTTTCGGCCCGCTTTGGCAGAGCCTCCTCGAGCTTTGCAACGATCTCCGTACTTTCCGTCGGTGAATAGCCGTGCGTTATGAACGGCCGCAGCTTCTTGTCATCATTTGTTTCGGCGATGATGATCTGCTTCGCCTGGCTCTCCTGCTGAAGCACGGCGACCAGTTCGCGGAAGAGCAGCTCACGCGATGCGGTCGCTTCGGCAAGCCGAACCATCAACAGCTGCGAGGCCGCCGAACTCGGGTGAGCGGCACGCACAATTTCGGCGTTATTGAAATTTTTGACTTCTTCTAATTTCTTGTCCGCCCGATCGGCTAGCGACTCGACCCCGAGTTTGTGAAAGATATCGCTTGCTTTGGCCAACTGCTTTCTCGCACGGCCTTCGTTCTCCGCACCGACGTTCTCGCCGATGAGCAGGCTCGCGAGCCCGGTGTTGTAAAGATCTTCGGCCGCCTCGAAAATGGTCAGGCTCCGATTGAAATGATGGACGGCAAGCTCGGTGTTGTTGTTTTCGAGTTCCGCGAGTCCGCGTATCCGTTGAATATTTCCGAGAACGAAAAAGTCGGACGTCGGATCGTTCTCTTCGATCGATCGCAGCGCGATCTCACATTCGTTCGGATCGTTGTGACGGAGATGGCTTTCGGCGAGGACGAGGCCGGCCATGTTCGCGTAGTGTTTGTCGCCGATCTGTGCGCACAACTCGATCGTCTCTTGCGCTTTCATGATCGCTTTGTCGATCGAGCCTTGCGCCAGATAACAACGCGCAAGATTTCGCATTGCCTGTGCGGCGTACCATTCGCGATTGCGTTCGCGCGCGAGCGCAACAGCCTGCTCCAGATAATCTTCGGCGTCAGCGAGATCACCACGCAGTATTTTTAGCTCGCCGAGCGAGTCGAGGATGCCTGCAATATGGACATGATTCGTGTCGATCGCCAGATCGAGCGCACGCTTTATTATTTCCTCGGCCCGCTCCCAATCACCGATCAACATCAGGTTTATGCCCAGATTGTTGTAAGCAACGATTGAGTTGAGCACGTGCTCGGTCTTTTCGAAGAACCCGATGGATTTTTCAAGACACTCGATACCGTCCTGCGGGCGACGCAAAAACCAGTACGCACCGGACATGTCGACATAAAGCTTGCCGAGCATGAAAGGCGCCGATCGATCACCGATGATCTGAATTCCCAGATCGAAGTACTCGAGCGACTTCTCACTGTTTCCTTCCTGGTGATAGCTAAGGGCGATCTCGCGGTAGGCCTCGGCCATGCCCAACCAATCACCTTTCTCGCGGAAGTCGGCGAGCGCTTTTCCCGCATAGTCACGGCAGATCGCGCATTCATTGAGCTTTCGGTAAACGCGGGCGAGGCCGCTGTCGATCGGGCCAAGCAGATGATTCAGCTCATTTTCTTTTGCGACCACGAGAGTTTCTTTGAGAAGCGTTACGGCCTTCGGATGATCACCGAGGTTGTTGTATGCGACGGCCAACTGAGTAGTAACCCGAACTTCGGTTTCTTTTGAAATGAGCGCACGCATGTCCGCGTCTTCGTATGGCCGAACTGCGTCGAGCGATTCCTTGTAGCGGCCGACCGTTTCGAGCGCGAATGCGAGCAGACGTTTTAGATTCGCAAGGTTTTCCGCGGTGTGATGGTAATTTTGGATCGTTTTAGTGAGAAGCTCTTCAGCCTTGCTCGATCGGCCGTCGC
>JBDTSA010000024.1:0-10704 GCA_039931335.1 Acidobacteriota bacterium | reverse complement strand
CTACGTCGGGCTGGGCGATAAGGAAAAGGCGTTTGCGTGGTTGGAAAAAGACTTTCAGACCCAGGACTGGAAGTTAGCTTCGATCAGATGGTACGTTCCGTTCGAACCTTTATGGAGTGACCCGCGATTCAAGGATCTTCTGAAACGAATGGGACTGCCGGAATAGGATCGTATGAAGAAATGCCCGCAATGCAGTAGAGACTATAACGATGACTCGCTGAGTTTCTGCCTCGACGATGGTGCGGAGTTACTTTTTGGGCCAGGTACAGACGAACCGGCAACGGCGTTACTTTTTGGAGTCGCGCCTTCAGGCGGCAGTTCTTTGGAAGGAGCAACTCGTCCGCAGATTTTGGAGGCGCAGCCTCCTGCGAGTTTGGGTGGCTCGCCGGAAAGGCATAGCGTTTCCGCTCATCGGGCGGCGGAGCCGCGAGAGAATGCGGGTCACCGGGCGCCACAGCTGCTAGAGAACGCGGGTCGTCGGGCCACGAAGCCGCTGGCGGTGATCGGGTTGACTGGTTTACTCGTTGTCGGTGGTTTTTTTGGATATCGATATTTCTCTGCGGCTGCCTCCCGGCAGATCAACTCCGTCGCCGTCCTTCCGTTTCAAAATCGCGGCGGCGATGCGGATACCGACTTTCTCTCAGACGGCCTCGCAGAGTCGTTGATCTATCGCCTATCCCGGTTGCCGAGTCTCAAGGTCAGTCCGGTGAGTTCGGTTATTCGCTACAAAGGAAAAGATCCGGACGTCGGGCAGATCGCAAGCGAGCTTGAGGTC
Source organism: Acidobacteriota bacterium (assembly GCA_039931335.1). GTDB lineage: Bacteria > Acidobacteriota > Blastocatellia > Pyrinomonadales > Pyrinomonadaceae > OLB17. The sequence continues at coordinate 9,929 of JBDTSA010000024.1, read as the reverse complement.
GATGCGGTGATGTCAGGCCGGCTGACACAGCGGGGCGATGATCTTGCCATCAGCGTCGAGCTGATCGACGCCCGAACGAAAAAGTTGATCTGGGGCGAGCAGTACGACAGAAAAATGTCCGAGCTAATTACGACCCAGCGCGAAATCGCGGCCGAGATCGCGGACAAGCTGCAGTTAAGACTTTCGGGGGAAGGCGAAAAGGTTCTCGCGAAACGCTATACGGAGAACAACGATGCGTACCAGCTGTTCTTAAAAGGCCGTTTCCATTTCGCGAAGCGCAACCGGACCGACGTTGAGCGCAGCATCGAGTATTTCAAACAGGCGATCGCTCTTGATCCAAATTTCGCGCTTGCTCATTCCGCTCTCGCCGATTCCTACAATGGGATGACGGCATATCCGTACATGGCGCCCAAAGAGGCCGTGCCGTTGGCAAAGGCTGCTGCCAACCGCGCGATCGAGATCGATCCGACGCTCGCGGAAGCGTACACCGCCCTCGCAAACTCGCTCGCCTGCTTTGATTGGAATTGGAAGGATGCGGAGCGGGACTTCCGGCGTGCAATTGAGCTCAACCCCAACGATGCGGGAACGCATTGGCGTTATGGAATGTTCTACCTGATGCCAAACGCACGTTTTGACGATGCGATTGCCGAAGGTAAACGGTCACTCGAGCTCGAGCCTCTCGATCTTAATCACGGAGCGAATCTTTCGGGCCTATACTTTTACGCGCGCAGATACGATGAGGCTCTCGAACAGGCACGACAGGTCTATAGCCTTGACGCAAACTTCATTGTCGGGCGCTGGGCCTTGAGCCAGGCGTATATCCAGAAGGGAATGCTTGCCGAAGCTATCGAGCTGAACGAGCGCGGACTCCAAACCGACCCGACGAATCCGGTGTTCCTCCGGTTTGCCGGCATCGCTTACGCAAAGGCTGGCCGGCGACAGGACGCAGAGAAGATCGTAGATCGATTCAAAGAGATCGCGAAAACCCAGTACGTTATGTCGTACCACATCGCGCTCATCTATTCCGCACTGGGCGATAAAGACAAGGCGCTCGCCGAACTCGAGACCGCGCTGACCGATCATGATTATTTGCTCCCTCGAGCAAAGGTAGAGCCGTTTCTGGATCCGCTGCGGGATGATCCCCGGTTTAAGGGGATACTAAAGCGCCTGAATTTGCCCGAGTAAGAAAGAGTCCGTCCGCGTGCGGCCGAGGGCGCTTCAGTAATGCGGCTCCCCGCGAAAGCGGGATCGATGGAAATTGTCAGAACGAGCGCCGTCAACATTAGACGGCGAAAGCAAAGTTAATTAATAGAGAAACAACTATGAGTCAATTCTTCCGTTCACGCATCAGGATTTCTGCCGGAATCGTTTCGGGGTTGATCGCGCTGATTGTCTTTCCGGCAATGCTTGCGTCTGCTGTTAGAGGACAGCAGGCCGCTGAGTTCGACATTGTGCTGGCAAATGGCCGGGTCATGGACCCCGAATCGAACACGGACGCGGTTCGCTACGTTGGCATTCGCAACGGCAAGATCGCAGCGATCTCAGCACGGCCTTTGCGCGGAAGAACCATCATAGACGCCAAGGGCCTGGTTGTTGCTCCCGGTTTTATCGATCTGCATTCGCACGGTCAGGATGACGAGAACTATCGCTACAAAGCGCGCGACGGCGTGACGACCGCACTTGAGATGGAGGTCGGCGCGTCTCCGGTCGCAGCGTGGTACGCAGTACGCGAGGGCAAAGCTCTCATCAACTTCGGCACGACGGTCGGGCACATTCCCGTCAAGATGGCTGTGATGAAGGACACCGGAGCATGGCTGCCGCATGACAATGCAATGAATCGGCCGGCCACGCCTGAAGAAGTGAAGCAGGTGATCGAGCTAATCAGGAAGGGCCTGGACGAAGGCGCTCTTGGCATCGGTTTCGGTATCAACTATGTGCCGACGACAACGCGAGCCGAGGTGTTCGATCTTTTTGCTCTCGCAGCCGAGCGCGGCGTGGCGAACTACGTTCACATGCGGAACGCCGGGGCCATCGAACCCGAAAGCGCGATCGGCGCCTTGCAGGAGGTCCTGGCCGATGCGGCCGGTACCGGTGCTTCGCTGCACGTCGTCCATATCACCAGCATGTGCCTTCGGCAAACGGTCACGTGCATGCAAATGATCGAGGGTGCCGCGCGACGCGGCGTGGACGTGACGACGGAAGCTTACCCCTACACGGCCACGCAGACCCGCCTCGATTCGGCCATTTACAATGAAGGCTGGCAGGAGAAGTTCGGCATAACATATAAGGATCTGCAATGGGTGGCGACCGGCGAAAGGCTGACGGCGGAAACTTTCGCGCGTTACCGTAAGGAGGGCGGCTCCGTCATTGGCCACGCCATCCCCGAGGATATCTCGAGGCTCGCCGCCGCAAACCCACGCGTAATTGTCGCGAGCGATGGATTGATCGAAAACGGCCAGGGCCACCCGCGCGGCGCAGGCACCTTTGCCCGGGTGCTCGGCTTTTACGTACGCGAACAAAAGGCGTTGTCGCTGATGGATGCGATTCGAAAGATGACGCTGCTGCCCGCACAGCGTTTGGAAAAGGCCGATCCCGCGATGCGGTTCAAAGGCCGTATCAAGGTCGGAGCCGATGCCGACATCACGATGTTCGACCCGGCAACTGTCATCGACCGCGCGACCTTTGAACAGCCAGCGCTATACTCCGAAGGCATCCGCCACGTGCTGGTCGGCGGCGTCTTCGTAGTCCGCGATGAAAAAATCGTTGAAGGTATCAATCCAGGAAAGGCAGTCCGCCGATGAATTTGCCGGAATAGACTTACGAAGAAGTGCACACCTCAAGGAGGGATTGAAAAAAGCCGGTATCCGGATCGAACCTCCGATGAGAGGTTAGGCAGCCTATGAAGAAATGCCCGCAATGTGCCCGAGATTATAACGACGACTCGTTGAGTTTCTGCCTCGACGACGGTTCGGAGTTGTTGTTCGGCGCCGCGACGGACGAACCTGCGACCGCGATTCTTCACTCTACAGATGCCAGCGGCGGCGCGCCGACCCGAGCTCAGATACCGACCCCCGAAAAACCTTCGGTTTTGCGCTCGGCCATCAGCGACGTACCAAAACTCGGTTTCGACAAACGCCTGTTGGTCGTTACGTTTTTACTCGCCGCCATGGTCGTCACCGGGTTCTTCGGCTATCGATATTTTGGTGCCAACTCCCGTCAGATCGAGTCCATCGCGGTGATGCCGTTCGTCAACGAGAGTGGCAGCGACGACATCGAATATCTTTCCGACGGGATGACGGAGACTCTGATCGAGAGTTTGTCTCAACTGCCTGGCCTGAACGTTAAGTCTCGCTCGTCCGTGTTCCGATACAAGGGCAAAGACGCGCGTGCGCAGACTGTCGGTAGCGAACTCAACGTGCAGGCGATCCTGAACGGGCGAGTTATCCAGCGTGGTCAGGACCTGACGCTATATGTCGAACTGGTCGACGCCCAGACTGAAAACAGTTTGTGGAAGCAGACATACAACAAGACGATGACAAATCTGGTGACGCTGCAAGGCGACATCGCTCGCGATGTCGCTGAAGGTCTCAAGGTCAAACTATCAGGAACGGACGCCCAGAAATTGGCCAAGAAATATACGGCGGATCCTGAAGCCTACCAGCTCTATCTCAAAGGCCGTTATCACTATACAAAATTGACGCCGCCCGAGATCCAGATAGGGATCTCTTACCTTCAACAGGCCATCCAGGTCGACCCGAAATATGCGCTCGCTTACGCCGGCCTCTCCGACTCATACCGTTCGTTCGCGGTGGCCGGCGACCTTATGCCGTCAGAGTATTTACCTAAGGCCAAGGCCGCCGCCCAGAAAGCCATCGAGATCGACGACACGTTGCCCGAGGCTCACACGGCGCTCGGAGTCGCGATATGTTGGGGCGACTGGAATTGGCGTGGAGCAGAAACCGAATACCAGCGAGCAATAGAGCTCAACCCGAATAACGCCGATGCTTATTTGTATTACGCACATCTGTTGTCGAACCTCGGCCGCCACGAGGAAGCCCTCGAGAAGGTCAAACGTTCGAGAGAGATAGAGCCACTCGATCTGCGGATCAACTCGCTGGAAGGGTTGTTCATGACCCAGGCGGGTCGAAACGACGACGCTCTCGAGCGGCTGCGAACCGTGTTCGAACTGGACCCGAATTACTGGTTGGCTCATTGTTTCGCTGCGAGTGCCTACATCGAAAAGGGAATGTTTACTGAGGCGGTTGAGGAAGCGCGCAAAGCCAGGACGGTTTTCGACGGCAGCAGCCAACCGATGGGTTTGGAGGGGTATGCTCTCGCCAAGGCGGGACGCGACGGGGAAGCGAAAGCGGTGCTCGAGGAATTGATCAAATTATCCCCAGAACGCTACGCTCCGTACCACACCGCGATTGTTCATAACGGAATGGGCCACCCCAACGAAGCTCTCGATTACCTCGAGCGGGCCTACCAGCAGCGTAGCCCGCGTATGGTCTTTTTGAAGGTCGAGCCGAAATGGAATAACCTGCGTTCCGATCCACGGTTTAAAAACCTTATGAAAAAGATGGCGTTTCCCGAGTGATCTGAAAAAGCTCTTTTTATGAAACGATGCCTCGTCAGACTAACTAAGACCGGCTTTCCCAGATAGGATTATGAAGTGCTGCCCCGAATGTAAAAAAACCTACTCCGACGCGACGCTGAACTTCTGTCTTGACGATGGCGCGTGGTTGATCACCGACGATGGGCCTGCGACGGCGATCTTGTCGGAAGAGCCAGCGACTGCCGTGTTCGGATCTATGCCTTTAACGGACTCCACGGAAAGGCAGAGGCTTTCCGCTCATCGGGCAGCCGAGGGGCAAGACACAAACCGGGAGGGAGATCACGGCTTCGATAAACGTCTTCTCCTTGCGCCGATCGCGCTCGCCATTATCGTGCTCGCAGGTTTTGCGGGATACCGATACTTCGGAACTGCTGCCGGCGGCGAGATCAAATCCATCGCGGTCCTTCCGTTTCAAAATCGCAGCGACGATCCGGACACCGACTACCTGTCCGACGGTCTCGCCGAATCGCTTATCTTTCGTCTCTCGCAGCTGCCGGGATTGAAGGTGAGCCCGACAAGCTCTGTCATCCGGTACAAGGGCAAGGACATGGATATCGCCAGTATAGCGGGCGAGCTTGGCGTCGATGCTGTCATGACTGGACGTTTGCTGAAACGCGGCGACAACCTGAACATTACGGTCGAACTCGTCGACGTCCGAAACAACACATCGCTCTGGGGTGAGCAGTATGAGCGAAAGATGTCCGATCTTCTTGCGACGCAGCGCGAGATCGCGTCGGCGATCTCTCAAAAACTACAGCTCAAACTCGCAGGAAACGACAAGGGCGTCACCAAGAAATATACGGATAATAACGACGCCTACCAACTTTATCTAAAGGGCCGATATCACTTTGCCAAACGAACCAAGGAAGACTTGTTCAAAAGCATCGAGATCTTGGAAGAAGCGGTAAAGCTCGATCCGAACTTCGCACTTGCTTATGTGGGTATCGCCGAATCGTGGACCGTTATTCCGTCGTTCCCGTATGGCTCTCCGGATGAGTGCATTCCTAAAGCAAAAGCTGCGGCGGCAAAGGCGCTCGTGCTCGATCCCGAACTTCCGGAAGCACACACTGTATCGGCAATGATCGCCGCGGCGTACGATTGGGATTGGGCAAAAGCCGAGGCCGGTTTTAAGCGGGCGTTCGAACTCGATCCGAATCTCGCAGTCACGCATTACCGCTATGCATGGACGTTTCTGAGCCCGATGGGCCGTCACGACGAGGCGATATCGGAGATGAAGATCGCAATGGAGAAGGAGCCGCTCTACCTGATCCAAGGTGCGAACTTCGCGGGCGTGTTGATGTATGCCCGGCGGTTCGATGAAGCGGTGGAGCAGGCGAAAAAGACCTACGACCTGGATCCAAATTTCATCGGCGGCAAGAACTGGCTCTGTCACACGTATAACCTGAAGGGGATGTACGCGGAGTCGCTGGCTATTGCAGAAAAGTCACTCGACTCGGAAATGCCTTTCCTTTCCGATGCAGCCTTCGCATACGCCAAGACCGGCCAGCGTGACAAAGCGCTCGCCATCATCGAAAGATGGAAAGATGCGGAGAAAAAAAGGTACGTAATGAACTACTGGGTGGCGGTGGCGTACGCGGCGTTGGGAGATAAGGACGGTGCCTTCGCCGAACTTGAAAAATCGTACCAACATCACGACTGGTTCTTGCAGCGTATTAGGGTCGATCCGTATATGGATCCGCTGCGTGACGATTCGAGATACAAGGATCTGCTGAAGCGACTCAATCTACCCGAATAGACGTCTCATGAAGCGATGTCCTGAGTGCATGCGAGATTACCATGACGAGACTTTACTTTACTGTCTCGACGATGGAACTCCGTTGCTTGACGGTCCGGCATCCGAAGTCTCGGCTGGTGAGTTCCGGACTGCTGTGCTTCCGAATGCAACGACCGTCACCGGGGACGCACCCACAGTCCTCATGACCTCCCCCGCAAACGCTGCGTCGGGTGCCAAAGCGAGGTGGTTAGTAGCCGCACTGGCGATAGTCGGTTTAGCGGCGGGTAGTTATTGGTTCGTTCGATCACGCGACGCGGGGTCTGCCACGCCACCGCAGCCGAAACTTACTCAGCTTACGTTTGCGGAAGGAATCGAGGAATATCCTGCATGGTCACCCGACGGGACAAGGGTTGCCTATACGGGCGAGGTCGGCGGCGTTCGCAAGATCTTCGTGAAAGAGCTTGCCAGCGGTGAAGAACGACAACTGACGCAGGGCGACGGAGATGAGATACAGGCCGCCTGGTCGCCTGACGGTGCACAAATACTTTTCGTTCGGGCACAGAAGACTGGCGAGAAGCTCCAGCCTGCTGATGTCTTCGGCGCGTTCGACGGCGGTGATATATGGATGCTCGACATTCAGTCCGCGGCGGAAAAGAAGATCGTGGAGAACGCCTATAATCCTGCGTTCTCACTGGACGGAAAATCGATCGCTTATGACGCATCGCGGTCGGGACCGCGGAGGATCTGGACATCGGACAGCAACGGTCACAATCCCCAGCAGATCTCGACTGATGTCTCCGAAGAGTCGAGTCACGTTCGGCCTCGATGGTCCACCGACGGAAAACGGCTCGTATTTCAGAATATCGAACGGACGAAATTCAACATCCGGACGGTTGAGCTCGATGGGCGAAAGATGACGTCCATCACGAACGACGTAAACAACAACCTCAATCCGGTCTGGTCTGGCAATAACCATTACGTCTATTTTTCGTCGGATCGCGGAGGCGGTTACAACATCTGGCGTGCACGCGTTTCTTCTGCCGGCGAGCCGGAGGGACAACCTCAGCAGGTTACGACTGGGGCGGGCCAGGATGTCGAGCTTGCCATCTCAGCCGACGGCACTCGATTAGGCTTCTCAGTGCTAAGACAAAATGCCGACCTTTGGCGGCTGCCGCTTTCCCCCGGGACAGGGAAGCCAACGGGCGAACCGGAGCAGGTAGTCTCTACGACCCGCGAGGACAGCCGAGGATCATGGTCGCCTGACGGTTCGAGGATCGCGTTCAACTCCGACCGCGCAGGCGATATGAACATCTGGGTGTACACACTTGCTGATCGCACGACCCGGCAGGTCACGCGCGGGCCGGGCGGTGACTTTCAGCCGACGTGGTCGCCCGATGGCAAGCGCCTCGTCTTTTTCTCTTCGCGAACGGGCAATGCAGATATTTGGAGCGCCGATCTTGAAACCGGATCGGTTAAGCAGTTGACGCGGGACGGCGCGACGGACATCAATCCGTTTTACTCGCCGGACGGAAAACTGATCGCCTACCAGTCCGATCGCACCGGACGTCCGGATGTTTGGTTGATGAATGCCGACGGAACAGGTGAGCGTCAGCTTACTCAGGCCGGCGTGCGCGGGCACTTCATCAGGTGGAACAAAGCCGGCGACGCGGTGGTATTTCGCGGTGTCGATGGAAGCGGATGGAAAGTCCTTGAGGCGCCGATAGACGGAAGACCGCCGGCAGATCTGCCGGGCATAAAGGGCGGCGCGCATCTTTCGTTCGGGCCATCTTACGATGCACTGATGGATGTCGTTTCACACAAGACTCTGTGGGTCTCACCGATAGGACATGATCCGCGCATTGTTTTCGAATTTACCGACCCGGACATACGCATCGACTATCCCGTTTGGTCGCCCGACGGCAGATGGGTATTATTCGACAGGTTTCTTCCGGAAGGCGGCGACATTTGGACGATCGAGAATTTCGAGTAGTCACGCGTCGTCGAGACGGCTTCGACACCGGATTGAATTTCACCTTCTCTTACGCCAGGATCATGAAACGATGCCCTGAGTCCAGGCGAGACTATACAACGATGCTCTGCTCTATTGTCTCGATGACGGCACAGCGCTGCTTGACGACCCTTCGAGCCTGGACGATAGGCTACTGTGACCGACTTCGAGGTGCCCGATATGGCCCGCCGCGAATATTCCCGTGACGGTAAACCAATCGCGATAGTTCGGGCCGAGGATCGGGGAACGCGATCATGATCACAGACTACCGATAGCCGATAAATATGACCGAAACGATCGAACACGCAGACGGACGCGTCGAACTCAACGATGCCGCGCTGCGCAATATCGAGACATCGCCGATCTACAACGACGACCTCGCGCCGGTCCCGGTCGCTCGTCGTAATTGGACGACGTACAACTACGCGGCGTTGTGGATCTCGATGGCCCACTGTATCCCGACGTACATGATGGCATCGGGGCTTATCTCGGCGGGCATGAATTGGTGGCAGGCTCTGATCACGATCCTGCTCGGCAACATTATCGTTCTAGCACCCATTTTGCTGAACTCGCATCCCGGTACGAAATACGGAATTCCGTTTCCCGTTTTTGCGAGAGCGGCTTACGGAACGGTCGGTTCGAATCTTCCGGCGCTCATGCGTGCTCTCGTCGCCTGCGGATGGTTTGGTATCCAGGCGTGGATCGGCGGACAGGCGATACATATTTTCTTCGGGTCGTTCATTCCGGGTTGGCACGTGCTGCTTGGCGGTGCGATCGGCGGACACACTCCGACCGAATGGATCTCGTTCCTGCTCTTTTGGGGAATCAATATCTTCATCATTTATCGCGGCATGGATCTGCTCAGGCACGTCGAGAACTGGGCCGCTCCGTTCGTGCTCGTCATGACCGCGCTGCTGCTCGGGTGGATCGTCTATCAGTCGGGAGGTCTCGGTTTCCTTTTGAACGAGCCTGACAAGTTCACGAGCATCGGCGAGTTCTGGAAGATCTTCGTTCCTTCACTGACGGCGATGATCGGTTTCTGGGCGACGCTGAGTCTGAACATGCCCGACTTCACACGTTTCGGAAAAAGTCAGCGCGAACAAGTCATCGGACAAACGGTTGCTCTGCCGACGACGATGGTCCTGTTCGCTGCAATGGGCGTCATCATTACGTCAGCCGCGGCTATCGTTTTCCCGCACATGCCGGCGGCCGATTTATGGGATCCGGTAAAGCTCGTCGGACAATTTTCACAGCCGCTCGTCGTGGCGGTCGCGATGTTCACGATCGTGGTCGCGACGCTCTCCGTCAACATCGCCGCGAATGTGGTCTCACCCGCGAACGATTTCGCGAATGCATTTCCAAAATGGATATCGTTCCGCACCGGCGGTTTGATCACCGGCATCATCGGAATATTTATGCAGCCATGGAAGCTGCTAGCGGATCCTAGCGGCTACATCTTTTCGTGGCTGCTCGGATATTCCGGCGGCCTCGGGTCGATCGCCGGAGTACTCATCGCGGACTACTGGCTCCTTCGGAAAACGGATTTGAATCTCGGCGATCTTTATCGCACC
>JBDTSA010000023.1:0-10791 GCA_039931335.1 Acidobacteriota bacterium | reverse complement strand
AGGGTGAGCGAGCGAAGCGAGCGTAACCCTAGGTAAATCGCGGAAACGAGTTCGCTCCCTGAAGGGGAGCAACATTTTGTGCGACCCCTACAGGGCCGGGCAGATTCGTGTGATTATCCTAGGGTTCCATTCGCTTCGCTCATTCCACCCTAGGCTTTAATGTTGGTCGCCTTTGGCGACAAGAACCTAATCCGCGGCCGGCGTCATCTTCGTCAGCGCATAGATGTTCATCTATCTGCCGTCACGGCGTACTCGGGTTTCGACGCGCTCATCAACCACTTATCGAACCAACCGACGATGTGCTGCAGACGCTCAATACGGTGCCACGGCTGGCCGGAGCGCGAAAGATCATGACCCTCGTTCGGAAAGCGCACCATTACGGTTGGAATCTTTCGATACTTCAGCGCGCGGAATATCTCCTCGCCTCCGGCCCCGGGCGGCGTGCGATAATCGGCCTCGCCGAGGATAAACATCATCGGTGTTTTGATCTTGTCCACAAAGGTGATCGCCGAGCGATTTCTAAACCCTTCTCTATCTTCGAAAGGTGAGCCCTTGAACCAACTCGGCTGAAACTGAGTAAAATCGGCCGCGTACCACCACGCGGACCAATCTGAAATATCCCGCTGCGACACGGCTGCCGCGAATCGATCGGTTTTCGTTACGGCCCAGTTTGTCAACACACCGCCGCCGGAGCCACCAGTGATACCCAGTTTTTTCTCGTCGATGTAGCCTCGTTTGATCACCTCATCGACGGCCAGCATCAGGTCCTGGTGATCGTCACCAGGGTAATTGTGCTGAATGATGTTGCCGAATTCCTGACCATAGCTTGTCGATCCGCGCGGGTTTGGATACACGACGACATAACCTTTCGCCGCCATCCATTGAAACTCGTGGTCGAACACGTACCCATACGCGGCGTGAGGGCCGCCATGGATATTCAGTATGAGCGGATACTTTTTCTTCGGATCAAAATCGGGCGGTTTTTGTACCCACGTATGGACGCGCTTTCCGTCGAAACTCGTGTACCAGATCTCCTCCGGTTCAGTTAGGTTTAGCTTTGAGAAGAGCCCGTCGTTTATTCGCGTCAATTGTCTGGCGTTCGCACCATCACGACCGGAAACAAATAGATCCGTGATTCGCGTCGGAGTCGAGAGGGAATAGACGAGCCTCTTTCCATCCCCCGTAGCGCGAAAATTCATAACTGCCTGATCGCCTTTGGTGATCGCGGAAAGTTTGCCTGAATCGGCGTCGAACGAGGCAAGGTTCGCACGGCCCTCCTTCGTATAGCGCTCGATAAGAGCGCGACCATCCGTCGTCCAGATCGGTGGCGATCCGCCGCCGGCCCGAGGTGCAGCCTGGTCGCCCGTCAATCCGGCTCCGATGTCGAAATCGAAATTTGCTGTAAGGTTTTTCGGTTTTGCATTTTCGGCTACATCCATCACCCAAAGGTCAGACTGTGAGTAGGACTTGACCGGGTCGTGAACGATGGAGGCGTTGAATGCGAACCGCTTGCCGTCGGGACTCAGACTCATCGAGCCGACACCCATATCGACCTTCGTAAGCAGGACACTTTGCCCGCCCTCGGCCGGAACAGAATAGAACTCCGTTTTTGGGTTCGAATAATATGGCTCAGGGTCTCGGTCGGTCGTGAAGTAGATCTTGGAATTGTCCTTCGCCCAGACATAATTTCCTTCAGAAAACTGGCCACTAGTGAGCTGCCTCGCTGACGGCTTATCTTCAGGGCCACTGGGTACGCCGATCACCCAAAGGTGACCTGGCCGCGTCGCATCGAGATAGCCACCAGCGTCCGCACGATAGACAGCCCGTGTGATCACACGAACGTCCGACTCACGCTCACCGGGCGTCGCCGGTTTACCCTGCTTCGCAATGTCTTCCAGATTCGTACTGCTGCCGAATGTGATCCACCTTGCATCCGGCGACCAGACCGGGCCCCCGGCTCCGCGTGCCACATTTGTAAGTTGAAAGGCTTCGCCGCCCGTCATCGGCAATAGATAGATCTGGGAGAACGAACCGGGTGCTTCCGTGGATCGGACGAAAGCAAGAAACTTCCCGTCAGGCGACCACCGCGGCGTGGAGTCTCGAGTTCCGCTCGTAAGTCTTCTGGGTTCTTCTGAACCGTTTGTCGGTACCGTCCAGAGTGAAGTGTCGTAATTTACTTTGGCGGAATTCACAGTCACTTTCACAAACACTACTGTCGAGCCATCGGGCGAAACTTGCGGGTCGCCGATCCATGCGAAATCGAAGAGGTCGATCTCGGTTATATTTCGTTTCTGCGCGGATACCAAAGAAGCGAAGACGAGTAAGACGACAAGCAGACGGACAAAAGTCTTTTGCATACAAGCTCCTGGACAATGTTAGGTTTTGGCACGGAAAGCCTAGCAGGAAAATTAGAACGTTCAAAACCGCGTTATTGCGGAGTGTCCTAAAGTTAGGGTGCTCCAAGATATCAGATAATAATCGGCGCGTAATGCGTCCGGAAAAAGAGATAACGAGGGGGGAACATGGGCTGATTCCTCCTGATTTGTGTGCCCATCTTACCATCGTACCCGGAAAGGCGATGTGGGAAGATCGACGAGTAATTGCCGGATTCCTTTGACAGAACTGCGGGTTTTCCCCTAAACTCTAGGTTTTCACTTTCGGGTGAATTTCATGGAGAGCGATTATGCCGAAGAGAACTTATCAACCAAACAACCGCCGCCGCGCGAAAAAGCACGGCTTCAGGGCGCGGATGGCGACGAAAAACGGCCGGGCCGTCTTGAAACGACGCCGAGCGAAAGGCCGCAAGCGACTGACGGTTCATCATTATTAAGATTTAATTTGCCTAAGGAAACTCGGCTCGCGAAGCGTGCCGAGTTTCTGCGTGTTTACGAACAGGGTAAGAAGATCGAGGGCCGGTTTATGACGGTTTTCGTTTTGCCGAACGGTGGGACTCTTCAGCGACTTGGCGTAACAGCCACGAAAAAGGCGATCGGCAAGGCACATGATCGCAATCGGGCGAAGCGTTTGCTCCGCGAGTCATTCAGATTGAGCCGCAACGAACTCGATAAGATATCCGTTAAATACGACTGGGTGGTAAATGCCCGAAGAAGTCTTCTCGATGTCCGCCTTGCTAAACCGCTGGATGAGTTCAGGCGAATTGTTGCCAAGGTAACCGAACTATAGGTATCGGCCTCGGTGTGGCAAACTTAGTCTATCGATGAAATTCCTGGTTCTTGATCTGCTCGGCATTTATAAGGCAATGGTGTCGCCATTCCTTCCGCCGGCGTGCAGGTTCGAGCCGACGTGCTCGGATTACGCTAGGCAGGCTGTCGAGAAGTACGGAGCGGTGCGTGGAACATGGATGGGTCTCAAGCGTATCTTACGCTGTCAACCGTTCTGCAAGGGCGGGCATGACCCGGTGAAGTGATTTGCGATTTTCGATTGCGGTCTTGCGATTGGAACCAGATCTGATCGGAGCAATCGAAGATCATTACGATGGAACAACAAAGTAGTCAGACTCAATATCGTTTCATAATTGCCGCGGCGCTTTCGATGGTCGTGCTGTTTGGTTGGTCGTATCTTTACAATCCTTCCAAACCGGTAGACAACAGCAACACGGCTTCGTTTGCGAACGCGAACGTCGCTTTGCCGACACCGGCACCGTCCGTTCAGGCACAACCTCAAACGCCGGCGACCGTCGCTACTTCGCCGGACACGACACCAAACAGGACCATCACGATCAAGTCGCCGCTTTACGAAGTGACGCTCGATTCAAAGGGCGCAGTCGCGAGCAGCTGGATACTGTTGAAGAACAAGTCGCCGCTGGGTGAGTATCCCGTCTACGCCGATGGCTCGAACAGCACCGACAAGAAACCGCTTCAGCTAATTTCTCAAAGGGCTCTCGACCAGAATCCGCGTGAGCTTCCATTCCGTCTGTCGACTGCTGACCCGAACGTGACGAGTCTTCTAAACGAGCGGAACTATCAGATCTCCGCACCTGAAGAATCGGTGTCTCTGGCGGACGGCGAAGAGAAGCGGATCGAATTTACACTTGCCGGCGATAACGGAATTGAGGTCAAGAAAACTTTTGTTTTTCGCGGTGGCAGTTACGTCGCTGACCTGGCAGTCGATCTGAAACAGAATGGCCAGCCTGTTCCTGACACCAGGCTTGTGCTCGGCGCGAGTATCGGTGACCACGCGATCAATTATCACAATCTCTATCACACCGAGCCGGACGCCGTCGCGGCCATCGACGGCGATATAAAACGGCACCTGGGCAGCTACTCGTTTACGTACGACGCGAACAATCAGGCGACGCTGACGGATAACGGCCCGATCAATTGGGTAGGCATGAGCGATGCGTATTTCGGGATGGCAGCGATCCCGGCGACGCCGGTGCAGACGGTCGAGTATCGAGCATCGAAATACGATGTTCCCATCCAGCCGGTTTACGAGAATATATACCGGTGGGTGATCCGAAGCCCGAAGACCACTGAGACTCGTCATCTCGTGACCGCATACCTGCCGGTCGCGACGGACGGATCAGTGACGAAGATATACACCGGCACCAAGGATTATTTTCTTCTCAACAGCCTAACTGACTCGCTCTCGAACGACGTCGGAAGAGAAGTATCGATAGTCAATCTCATCAACTTCAGCAACTACTGGTGGCTACGCTGGCTGACGAAACCTCTGTCGATCCCGATCCTGTACGCGTTGCATTACATCAACGGCGTCACTGCGAATTACGGACTTGCGATCATTATCTTCACGTTACTGTTCTATTCGTTGCTCTTTCCGTTGAGGTGGTCGCAGTCAAAGTCTTTCAAGAAAGCGGCAGGGAACGCGCCGAAGATGAAGGCGATCCAGGACCAGATAAAGGATCTTCAAAAGAAAGGCATACCTGCCGACGATCCGCGGATGCGTGCTCTGCAAATGGAGCAGCTCAAGATGACGAAGGATGCGCTGCCCATAGGTGGTTGCCTTCCGATGCTTTTGCAGTTTCCGTTGCTCATCGCGTTTTACACGGCGATCACTGTTTCGCTCGACGCTCGGCAAGCAACATTCATGTGGCTGCCCGATCTCTCGGCGGCAGATCCGCTGCATCTGCTCGAATTCGGATTCGCGTTTTCGATGGTCCTTGCGATGAAGTTCACGCCAACCGCTCCTGCAGTTTCGCCCGAGCAACAGATGCAGCAAAAGATGATGACGTATCTGATGCCGGTGATGATGCTGTGGGTGATGTGGACGGCTCCGGCGGGTTTGCTGATCTACTGGTTATTCGGAAACGTCGTGAGCTTTGGCCAGCAGATGCTGATTAACCGATTTAATAAAAAGAATCAGCCGCCGGCTGCGGAGATCGTAGATTCGGTTCCGAAGGACGCGAAAAAGGTAAAGGGAAAACCCAAGCTCAGCACCTCTTAAGCAGAGGCGATTGTTATGAACGAAACGTGTGAGAGCGCTGAAAAATTCCTGGCGGAGATTATCGCCGGTATCGGTCTTGACCTTGAGGTCTCGTCCGAGTGGACGGATGAAGGCTGTCTTCTCAATCTTAGCGGAGCGGATTCGAGCCTTGCGCTCGCGGAAAACGGAGAGCTGCTTGATTCGTTCGAAGTTTTGTTGTTTCAGGTAATGGGCCGAAGCCTTGATCGACAGCATCGCTTCGTCGTCGACGCAGAAGGGTTTCGTCAGACGAGAAAAGCCGAACTCCACGCGATGGCGAAATTTGCTGCGGGCCACGTTCGAAAAAACAGTCTCCCGTTCACGTTCGGGGTTCTCAACTCGACCGAGCGGCGCATCATTCACATGTCGCTTCAGCAGGAAGAAGATCTGATAACCGAGTCTGTCGGAGACGGGCGCGACCGGCGGCTTCAGGTCCGACTCAAGTAGAGGTGCGAAAAAAAAGTTATCGAAGAGCACGGAGCTATCTGTGCTCTTTTTGTTTGTGTATGCTGAAATATGTTCGTGGATACAATCGTTGCCTTAGCCACTCCGATCGGCCGAAGCGGGATCGGAGTAATCCGTCTGAGCGGACCTGACTCGCTGAAGATCATAAGAACATTGATTCGGGACGACGCTTTCTCGCCTGAGCCACGAACTGCGCACCTAAAACAGATCTACGATGAGGCAAGAGCAGAGGTTATCGACCGGTCGCTTGTAACGTATTTTCGAGCGCCGCACTCGTTTACGGGCGAAGACGTTGTCGAGATCAGTTGTCACGGCTCGCCGATCTTGTTAAGGCTTGTCCTCGACGCATGCCTCCATCTCGGAGCTCGAATGGCGGATGCGGGTGAGTTCAGCCTGCGTAGCTTGGCGAATGGCCGGATAGATCTGACTGAGGCCGAAGCGATCCGGGATTTAATCGACGCCCAAACGACTGCCGCCGCGCGGCAGGCGGCTCGACAGATGCGGGGCGAATTCTCGCATCAACTTCAGCCGATCAAAGACGATCTCCTCGGTGTGATCGTTGTTTTGGAATCGGCGCTCGAATTCGTCGAAGATGACCTGCCTGAGATCCAAATTCACGGTGTTCGAAATAAGCTCGATGCATTGGCGGATGCGATCGGAAAAATGGCCGCAACATTCAAGGTCGGCAATCTGATAAGAGAAGGACTTCGCGTAGCAATTGTCGGGCGGCCGAACGTTGGAAAGTCGAGTCTCTTCAACGCGCTACTTGGCACCGATCGCGCGATTGTGACAGAGATAGCGGGAACGACTCGTGATCAAATTCACGAAAAATTTACGATCGAGAACATTCCGATCTCGCTGATCGATACGGCCGGTCTGCGAGAGACGACCGACACCGTTGAGAAGATCGGCGTCGAGCGCTCGCGCCGGACGATGGCCGACGTTGATCTTGTTATCGCAATGCTGGATGTGTCCGAGAAGAAGGTCGATGACGTGCATATCGTGAACAGCGTTGAGGCAACGCCACACTTGGTCGTGCTCAATAAGATCGATAAGGTGCCGCCTGCGATTGTTGAGGAGTTCAGCGAGAAACTGAGATGCGACCTCTCCGCCGAAGCGGCCGTCCTCGTCCCGCTATCCGCGAAGACGGGTGAAGGTCTCGACGCATTGCGCCAAGCTATAGTTGAGCCGTTCTCGCCTAACGAAGTTAACGCGAACGGGTTTCTGGTTTCAGACGCGCGACACTATGATCTGTTGAACCGGGCGAAGGCTGAGATCGTTAGTTCGATTGATTTACTCGAGAGAAGATCGAGTGAGGAAATCGTATTGGTTGGTCTGCACAATGCTCTCCGTTTCCTTGGCGAGATAACTGGCGAGACGACGACGGAAGATATGCTGTCGAGAATCTTTTCTACGTTCTGCATCGGTAAGTAAGACCCCATCCCGAGATTGATTGGCAAATCTTTTTGACTCTAATACAATCTAAGACTTTCGCGCGGGGATTTATGTTCGACGAGAGTTTTGATGTTTTGGTGATCGGAGCGGGCCACGCGGGATGCGAGGCTGCTTCAGCTGCGGCGCGCCTTGGCGCCCAAACAGCACTGGTCACTATCAATCTGGACTTGATAGGTCAGATGTCGTGCAATCCCGCCGTCGGCGGAATCGCGAAGGGCCATGTCGTGCGAGAGATCGACGCGCTCGGGGGAATTATGGGCCGGGTCATTGATCGGACCGGGATCCAGTTTCGTCTCTTGAACAGATCGCGCGGGCCGGCTGTTCAATCGCCGCGTGCTCAGGCGGATCGAAGCCTTTATCGCACCGAAATGCGCCGCGTCCTTGAAGCGACACCGAATCTTAATCTCCGGCAGGGCGTTGTTGTTGATGTAATTGTTGATAACAATCAGGTTATTGGTGTAGAACTGCAGGATGCTCGACGAATCGGCGCGAAAGCGGTAGTAGTCGCGACGGGGACGTTTCTGAACGGCACGATCCACACGGGCCGTCGAACGTACTCCGCGGGGCGAGCGGGGGAGCCCGCGTCGATCGAACTAGCGGCGGCGCTGCGGAATCATGGATTCCCGGTCGGCCGATTGAAAACGGGGACCCCGCCAAGGCTTGATGGCCGGACGATCGATTGGGACGCTTTTCAACCGCAGGCGCCGGACGATCGACCTGTCCCATTCTCGTTTGCGACCGAGAAGATCGAACAGCCACAGGTCCAATGCTTTGTCGGCTATACAACCGACAAACTACACGATGCGATCCGCGCAAACCTCCATCAGTCACCTCTTTACTCCGGAAAGATCAAAGGCATCGGTCCGCGTTATTGTCCGTCGATCGAGGACAAAGTGGTTAAGTTCGCCGAGAAGGATCGGCATCAACTTTTTCTCGAGCCTGAAGGGCTGAATACCAACGAGGTTTATCTAAACGGCTTCTCGACATCTCTTCCGTCGGACTTACAACTTGATCTGCTGCGAATGATTCCAGGCTTTGAGCAGGTTCAGATCGTCAGACCCGGGTACGCCATCGAATACGATTTCGTGGATCCACGCGAGCTTCGGCCGACGATGGAATCGTCTCGTCTCGACGGTCTTTTCTTGGCCGGGCAGATCAATGGGACAACCGGTTACGAGGAAGCCGCCTGTCAGGGTTTGATGGCCGGCGTTAACGCGGTATTTTCCGTTCAAGGACGTAAGCCGTTTGTTCTCAACAGAAAGGAGGCTTATATTGGTGTCCTAGTCGACGATCTTATCCGGCACGGTGTCGACGAACCATACCGATTGTTTACCTCGCGAGCGGAGGCAAGGTTGACGCTGCGCCACGATAATGCCGACCAGCGGCTGAGTCCGCATGGAAAGGAGATTGGCCTTTTGGCGGATGAAGATTGGAATCGTTTCAATCATAAGCGGGATAGAATCGCGCGCTTGCGGAACGTTCTCGATAATACACGCTTCAAACGGTCGTCCGTAGAATATGCGAGCTTGTCGCAGACGCTCGGAGCGGATTTGGGCGATTCGATAACACTGTCTCAGGTATCAATTCGCCAGGGCGTGAGTAAGGAAGTGGTGCTAGCCCTTCTACCCGAGCCAGTTCGAAAGGAAACGCGAATGACCGATCTTGAGACGGCGTTGGCGGATTCGCTTTATAAAGGTTACATAGAGAAGCAGGACCTCGCGACAGAGCGTGTAAACCATCACGACAATCTGAGAGTCCCCGAAAACCTTCAGTTTAGCAATCTGAGTGGTCTCTCAAATGAGATGGTTGAGAGATTGGAGCGTGCCCGGCCCCATAATTTCGCTCAGGTTCGGAGAGTTTCCGGTCTCACGCCGGCGGCTATATCCACTGTCTTAGTTCACTTAACCGCCCAAAACAGCGCGCGAAAAAACTAAAAGCGTGGAACGTTCCACATTTTGTCGTCGTCGTTCCGATCTAAGGGATCCGTGTGGTACCTTAGGGGTGCTTTCCAATAGTAGAATGGGGAAAATTATCGCCATTGCCAACCAGAAGGGCGGCGTGGGAAAAACTACGACGGCCATTAATCTCGCTGCGAGTTTAGCCCTGGCTGGTAAGAAAGTTCTACTGATCGACGCCGATCCACAGGGAAACGCGACTTCGGGATCAGGCATCGCCCGATCGGTCAGTCGAAAGTCCCTTTATGAAACAATGATCTCGGGTGAATCGATTCGGGAAGTAGTCGTACCCACGGAGATCGAATCGTTTTGGGTCGTGCCGTCAAACAAAAATCTCGCGGGAATCGAGATCGAGTTCGCCGATGCCGAAAACAAGGCCGCAATCCTGAAATCGTTGCTTGATCCGGTCCGGGATTACTTCCATTTTATTCTCATAGACTGTCCCCCGAGCCTTAGTATTCTTACAATCAATGGACTTACAGCCGCAGACTCGCTTTTGGTGCCGATCCAATGCGAGTACTTTGCGCTCGAAGGCGTTACCGAATTGTTCGAAACTTTGGCCCGACTTAAACGCGAATTGAATCCGTCACTCTCGATCGAAGGGCTGCTTCTGACGATGTATGACGAAAGGACTAACCTGTCTGCGGCGGTCGCGAAAGATCTGCGGGATTTCTACGGACCGAAAGTTTTCAAGACGGTCATACCGAGGAATGTGCGGCTTGCTGAAGCGCCCAGTTTTGGTAAACCCATCGCGCTCTACGACTCTCGTTCTCGAGGCGCGGAGAGCTATTCAGAACTCGCTAAGGAGATACTAAATCATGGCTAGACAAGCTTTAGGGCGAGGCTTGAGCGCGTTGTTGGGCGATGACAGCCTGGCACCGGCGACGGCGGAATCGGCGTTGAATGAGATCGACATCGACCTAATTCAGCCAAATCCTGAACAACCGCGAACGCGGTTTACGGAATCTGCTCTCGACGAGCTGGCTCAGTCCATAGCAGCTAACGGCGTCGTTCAGCCCATAGTCGTTCGCCGCCGCGGCGAGCGATATGAGATCGTCGCCGGGGAGCGGCGTTGGCGAGCCGCCCAGCGGGCAGGATTACGCAAGATCCCGGCGGCGGTCCGAGATGTTTCGGATGATAAGCTGCTCGAGTTAGCGCTCATAGAAAATATCCAGCGGCAGGAGCTGAACCCGATCGAAGAGGCGAACGCCTTCCGGAAACTCATTGACAAAATGGGGTTTACACAGGAAGCCCTGGCGACGAGTGTTGGCAAAGACCGCACGCTGATCGCTACTTCGCTGCGTTTGTTAAAGCTGCCGGAAGACATTCGCTCGCTGATCGAAGAATGCAAATTGTCCGCGGGTCACGGCCGAGCCTTGCTGTTGACTGAGGACATCATTATCCAGCGACGCGTCGCTCGCGCCGTCATTGAAAAATCGCTCTCCGTGCGGGAGACAGAACGCGCGGTGAAGAG